>JAYEJE010000084.1:0-43373 GCA_034660415.1 Methanobacteriota archaeon
CCCACAAAGACCGTCTTACCGTACTCGATATACTGCGCGGTGATCCGGACGGCAAAACAAGGAGTTATTTGTTCAATGAAGAAGCTTTCGACCTGCTGGAAAGATTTGGGGTTTCTAAAAAACTAATTTCCCAATTACAAGAGCGGGTTTCTGATAAAATACTGGATGAAGTGCAGATGCAGCAATTGCTAGGAGTTGTCTTCCCCGATCAGGGTAAGGGCAAAATCAGACGGACAATGATTCTGGAAGCGGCAGCTATTGCTGCTTATCACCAGCAAACCGACTTCCCCATTGTGAAAGTACTTTTGAGCGATGATGCGCCCCAATACAAGCTGCTTATATATTGGCAAGCACTGTGCTGGGTTCACGACGGACGAAACTACAAGAAGTTGCGCCCCGTAGTGCCAGTACACCGTGAGAAACTCGATGAATTTCGGGGTAAATACTGGGATTATTACCGTAAACTCTCGAAGTTCTGGGAAAATTCGTCTCAAGAGGAGGCTGAAGCACTATCGGCGAAATTTGATCAATTGTTTTCCACGAAAACCGGGTATCCTGCTCTGGATGAGCGGATTGCAAAGAGTAATGCTAAAAAGTCGGAGCTCCTAATGGTGTTGAAACACCCAGAGCTTCCTTTACATAACAACGATGCGGAATTGGGTGCGAGAGCACAGGTTCGCAAGCGTGACGTAAGTCTGCATACAATGACCGAAGATGGTACAAAGGCTAACGATACCTTTTTGACGATTGGTCAGACTGCGAAGAAGTTAGGTGTGTGTGCGTATGAGTACATCTATGATCGAATCAGTAAGCGTTTTCGCTTGCCTTCGCTTGCGGAACTGATTAGAGCAATGAGGTTTCCAGAGAAAGACTACGATACGGGTTAGGATGAAGGCTGTTTGTTGGGCGTGGTATATTTTCCTGGACATATCGCAAAGTGCAGTAGAATAAGGATAGTCATGTATGACTGGACTGTATGTCCTAACTGGGGGTAACTCTGAGAAGTAGTATATCTTCAAGTCTATTACCAATCAATTTGAAGAGGATACAAAAGAATTAATACCTGCATTAGTAAATGCCTATAAAGAAGTCTTAAAGAGAAACGAATAATCAAATAAATAACTTTTATATGTTTACTTTAAGGTGTAGCCCTGCGCCTAAAAACAAATACAGAATCCTTGTAAACCGTAGAACTCAATAACTATGAGCATCCTCTTGATGCCTCCCGATTCATCGGGAGGTCCGTGACTTAGACATATCACAATTATCTAATTATGTTTAACCACATATAACTTTTTGTATAAGCGACGTTAAAATCATTAATCTTGACATCAATTCCATATGCATTGCTGAATTGTAGTTTATTCCGGAATTATTTGAGTTTTATCCAACAATTTCGCTGCCTTCACCACTAATCTTGCAGTATTCTCGTCCTCCTCCACTATCTCACTTTCCATTATAACAAGCCTTTTCTGGAACATTGGCCCATCCAACACTAGAGATTCAAATTCACCACCTTCTCCTGAGATGTTCAAAAAATATTTGTTCCGTGCAACCAATCGGTCAACATCCGCCACGGTTATCTTTCTACCAAGCCAGCTCTTGTCTAAACCATAAGCACTAATACCCGATAAAATCACATCGAAATAGGATATCACGAGCCGCATCTCCGTCTCCTGGTTCATATGCCATAACGGGGAGAACACTTTGAGGTCTTCTTCTGCTGCTATCCGTTCTATCCGCTCTTTTTGGTAATTACTCCATAATGCACCTGTTATAACGCCTTCTATCCCGTATATCCGCTTTGCATTCCTTAATGCATCGCGCAAATCATCCAGTTCCTCTTCTTTCTTGCCTTCCGTCTCTTTCATTATTATAGGCAAACCAATCGCCTCGGCTTGCAGCTTTGCCAGGTCTATTGCAGGAGTATGAAACATATAAGACACAGGATTCAGACTTTTCAGGGTGATAAGACATACCACAGGGTAGCCTACCTTCCTCATGAGCCAGAGCGCGTAAGTACTATCCTTACCCGAACTGAAGAGACAACCCAACTTCACATTTCGCGATGGATATAACGTTTTGAGGTATTCTCTTTTATACTTATATCCTTCTCGTCTGGCGATTTTATCTATCGCTTTAAGGAAGTTTGAGCCATACTGTACCGCCCTTTTTTTCCTGCTCGCAACCGCCACGAGACCAAGGTCTCGTGCTATCTCCCTTAATATCACTCGGTTCACATCACCCGCCAGTTTATACGCTGCGGGTATTTTCAATGCGTAATCCACAAGCTCAGTAGCCAAAAATGGAGCTCGCAACGAAATCCCGTGCGCTCTCGCCACCTGTTCATCTCGATAAAGGTCACTCTCATACAACCACCTGATACCCGATAGGCATTCCGTGTTCAACTCATTCGGTTTCACATGTTTATGTCTCCTGTATCCTGCGAACAGCTCCTCGGTGCCGAGACCATATAATAACGTTTTTATGCCTTCCGCCCTCGCGTACTCACATGCTACATATAGCGGTAATGCCACACTTACTTTCACAACGTCTGTATCATCGATCCAAGAAACGACTTCATGGAGCGGCTTCTCAAGCAGATCCGCCCTCATTTTTATTAGGTTCAGCTTTAAGCCCAAATCCGCAGCAATCTGCTTCGCATAGTCCAAATCCTCCGCATCCTTCATACCTGGCTCTTCAACCGCCACTGTATAGCAAACAAAATCCGCGTCTAATTCCTTACATAAATACGCGATGAGTGTGGAGTCCAATCCACCGGAAAAGAGTACACCAAATCGTTCATCTGGCGGTATCAACCTCTGGATACTCGCACGCAGCAAGTTCAGCAATTTCTCCTTTATCTCTACCTTATCTGACTTTAGCTCGGGCACGATGGAGAAGAAGTCCCTTTTCTCGAAGCATAATCGGTCTTCTTTTATCCTATATCTCAAGAATGTTCTCGGTTCAAGTCCAATTGCATGATAAAATCCCATCGCTTCCAATGCCTTTCGCTCCGATGCAAATGCAAATCCATCGTTATGTGCGAAATAAACAGCTTTCAATCCCACTATATCTCTGGCTATGTACAACTCATCGTCTATCCAATATGCAAGGGCATAAGCACCTTCGATCTTAGAGAGAAAAGCAAAAGAACCCTGTTTCTCTACTAATCTTAGAAGCATGTCATAGCTGTTTTCGCCTTCTATATCGTATTCGCCCTTTAATTCGTTCAAATTATATATCTCTGCGTCTGCTACGAACTTGCTTTCTAAGCCTTTTGTTGAAAGAGCTGAGTTAGCGTAACAAAACCCCATACAATTTCTACTACCTTTATCCACTTTTTGGCTTAAGTCTTGCAGGTCATGGGAATAGAACTCGCCGTTTTCCGTGCATAACCCAAATAGCACCTCATCTTTACCTCTCTGCACTTCTAAACTCTTGAGTACAAGCTCCACTGATCTCTTATTGTTAAAAACGCCCGTTATTCTATTCATTTCTCGTTGTATATAAAGTATAACTACCTTCTATTAAATTTAGGACACAGATTTACACTGATTTACGCGGACTTTCTAAACTAAATTTGCGTTTGACATTGTTGATCTTTATAATCTGTGTCAATAATTTATTTTCTTGTGTTTTTTTTACACCGCTATACAATCTACTATTTATCTTTATATGAATCCCTGTTTTATTATATTGTAGGTAGAGAATAAAGCGGGGTAGGGTAGTTAGGAGATCCCGTCGGGCTCATAACCCGGAGATCGATGGTTCGAATCCATCCTCCGCTATTCTATTAACGGAAGTAGAATGATAATCAATTCCGACCTACATATCCATTCACGCTATTCTGCAGCTACTTCACCGCGTATGGATCTACCCACGTTGGCGAAAGAAGCGTCAAAGAAGGGTATGCAGCTACTCGGTACCGGTGACTGCTTACATCCAAAATGGTTAGCTTGTATAAGAGAGCTGGAAGAGAGTGGAGGCATCTTCTCCTTTAAGGGTAGCGAAGAAGGCACTAATTTTGTGCTCACGGTGGAAGTGGAAGATGAGCGAAGAGTGCACCATTTACTTATCTTGCCGTCCATCTCAAAGGCAGAAGAGCTATACGAGTCGTTTAGAGCGCATTCATTGAATATAGATAGGGATGGTAGACCTTCGCTGCGACTGAGTGGCCAAGAGATAGCAGACCATGCAAAGGCTGCGGAAGCGCTTATAGGACCTTGTCACGCGTTCACACCATGGACCGGTTTATATGCGTATCACAATTCGCTGAAGGAGTGCTATTCTGATCTGGTAGGGTATATTTCCTTTGTTGAATTGGGGTTGAGTGCGGATTCATCATATGCCGATAGAATAGGTGAGCTGAGGGATCTTACGTTTTTGACTAATTCCGATGCGCATTCGCCTTACCCTATTCGGCTGGCGCGAGAGTTTAACCGGTTTCACGTAGAGGCGATGGGTTTTGACGAGTTGAAAGCGGCGATAGAGCGAAAAAGCGGTAGGAAGCCAGTGCTTAATGTCGGATTCCCACCAGCGGAGGGCAAGTATAATGAAAGCGCGTGCATCAGGTGCTACAAACATTATTCGCTCAGCGAGGCGATTATAGTGGGATGGCGATGTGAATGTGGAGGTATGATAAAGAAAGGGGTAAGAGACCGGGTGAATGAGCTTGCAGATTGCGATTACACACATCCGGAGCATCGTCCACCTTATCTGCACTTGATACCGCTGGCTGAAATAATCGGATTGGCATTGCATAAGTCCGTGACTTCAAAGGCGGTAACAGAGATATTGGGCTCGCTACTTTCTGTATTTGGTACTGAGGTTAACGTGTTGGTGGATGCACCACTAGACAATTTCCATAAAGCTAATTTGGACGATCGAGTGGTAGAAGCAATAGCAGCATTTAGGGGCGGTGAAATACGAGTTATAGCTGGTGGCGGAGGGAAATACGGTGTTATCGAGCTAAAACCAAAAGGTGGTGAAATGAAGGAAGAAGAAGTAGGGGAAGATAGAGGAAGAGGACAAAAGGGGCAGCGTTCTTTGCTTGATTTTTGATTGCTTTTCTACCTGAATTTGCAACAGCATTAACTGTTGATGACGGTGGAACAAGTCTTTAAAGTTTCACTTGGTTTCTTTTTGATGAATAAATTCTTCTTCTTTTCAAACTGACCAGCATGGCGGGGCTATACGAGGACAACCTCTTCCTGACCTATCTTCATGAGTTCTTGGACCTCGAGCCTAAGGTCAAAGAGACGGGCGTATTGTGGAGCGGGGCACTCATGAGGAGCTGATGGATTGTCGCGGTGAGTATGCCGAGCTGTTTGAGATCTAGGCAAGACACTATCTGTGAGGTAGGTGCGTGATGAAAAAATTATTAATTCCGCAACAAGTTTAATTACTATTTCAGTAATCAACTATATATATACGAAAAATGAAATGGATAGAAATCATGAAGATGATTGCGGATAATGGAATAAGCATCTTTACCGTTTCAGAATTCAGAAGAGTAACGGATCTTTCTGAGACAGCGGCGCAGAAATTCGTGGAGCGATACGCAAAAAGAGGTTTATTAACGCGTTTAAAAAAGGGGATGTACATGGTCACAGACAACCCCTCTCCCTCGCTCCTTATATCAAATAGGCTTTACAGGCCCTCATATGTATCTTTTGAATCCGCCCTGAGCTACCATAGGATAATCCCGGAAACCGTTTATGCCGTAACCGCGGCTACGACTAAACCGACACGAAACTTTGACGTGGCTGGGAAAGCTTTCATCTATCATAAAATCAAAACGAATGCGTATACCGGCTATGCTCCAACGAGAATAGGCAATGAGGTGATCCTGTTAGCCACTCCAGAGAAGGCATTGGTAGATTATCTCTATCTCGTCAACTTAGGTAAGAAGCCCCTTTACGAACGTCTTGAATTCAGAGAGTTAAGTAAAGAGAAAATTGTAGCTAATACGATTCTTTTTAGACGTCCTTCTTTTTACAAATGGGTGCAAAATGATATCATCAGAGACAATTAAGGAATTTGCACTGAAGAACCAGACAACTGAGCTGAATATCGCTCGCGAATACCTCCAGAACCTATTCCTCTGTTATTTCTATCAACAGGATAGGTCAGAAACAATTCTTTTCAAAGGAGGAACTGCGTTAAAATTAATACATCAAAGCCCGCGTTATTCCGCGGATTTGGATTTTTCGAGCACGGTAGCCACGGAACGGGATATAACAAGCGTAATCGAAAAAACCATGATTGAGGTCAATCGAGAAGGGGTGGACATGAGTATCATTGAGACGAAATTAACATCAGGCGGCTATCTCGCCATAATAGAGGGGAATGTAGGGGAGTGGAAAATCAGCATTCTTATCAATATTTCATTAAGGCCAAAGAAGGTAGAAAAGGAAGCTGTAATGATTACGAATCCCTTTTTGCCCCCTTATCTCCTTTTATCGCTTCAGGAGGATCTGATAGTTCTAGAGAAGATCAGTGCGCTTCTTGATCGCAAAAAGCCGCGGGATTTCTTCGACCTCTATTTCATGCTCAGAGCAGGTATGTCACGGAAAATCGTGGCTGCACACAAAGCCAAACTGATGGGTGAAGTCGAAAAAATAGACGACAAAGCCATAAGTAACGAATTGAAGCTATTCCTCCCGCGGAGTTATTGGCCTGTTCTGAGAGAGTTTCGGAAAAGCCTATTAAAAGAATTGAAAAGACGCTAATATCTCCGCGTTGATAAATCACGTAGTTTTCTTGACGCCAACGCAAACCTCAGAAGCACGCCATATCGCTTCTATATAGCCCATATCGGAATCACTCAATAACCCCTGGATGTCAATATCGCTTCTATCGCCTACTTCGCCTACCACAGTAAACTCAAGCCGTGCTAATTCCGCAGATCCGTCAATTGTCGAACCCGAGAAGCTTGCGAAAGCAAAAACCTTCACTGTCCCGGCAGTACCTGTGTCTTGCAGCCATGAAGACCAACTTGAAATATCTGACCCTTGTTCTACGTTTGTTAGCATTATAACAGACGGGTCGTAGCTCAGATTGAACATAACCATCGCGAGGTCGCTAACAGTATCTATATTTACCGTGGCGGTGAAGTTCTCTATGACTTCCAAGGGGTTTTCTACTGAAACGGTAACGGGATAATACACGAAGGATGCATTTGCTGATGATAATATATCCGATTGAGGAGACCATTCAATAAGATACAACGCTGCTGGTATGTTCTCTTCGCACGTAGGTATTATCAGGTCTTCGGGCAGTTCAAACGGTTTACCACCGCCATCCCACAAGTTTTTTGGCCTTAACTCAACGGTAAATGCTGCAATATTATACGCGCCATAAAGCCAATCATCAGAATCGCCACTTGCTCTGTAAAGATTAGATGCCTGTCTAGCAGAGTAGTTCATTCCGTGTACATCTCTAATTGCATTAGCCATATCCTCAGCCATATTACTCAGTTGCTCTTTATGCGGTGCTGCATCATTTGTATAACCCCAGGGATAGAGAACTAACTGAGAATAGCTATGATAACTTATAGAAGCGTAGAACTCATGTGTAGCTACGAAATCACGTATCGCTTGCGTTTCCGGCTCAGAAAAGGGTGCTACGCCCCGGTAAGTCTCCTTTTCGGGATCATCACTTGAACCCGCAAGACCCCAGTTATAACCGAAATTTCTATTCTGATCAACGCCGAAAGAGCCATTACCATTGTCTCTTCTATTCTTTCGCCAGTTTCGATCATATGTGCGGCTATATTCTAGGCCATCGGGATTGACCAAAGGCACAATCCAAATCTCACGACTGTCTACCAACTGCTTTACCTTTTGATCTGTACCATAAAGATCCAGAAGATACTTAGCAAGATAAAACGGGACTTCAACGGAAATCCATTCGCGTGCATGGATCCCGCCCATGAACAGTATATCTGGTTCATCCCTTTCTTCGATTGTTACATTGTCACTGATTTTTATTGCCAAAATATCTCTATCAGCAATTCCTACTGTCTTTTCCCAGCTATCGCCTATATCATACAGCTTTGTGATATTTGGATAGAGATCTACAAGATTTTTGAGGTCTGTCTTCAAAGTGCTGTAAGAATGGTATGCTGTCTGAGAGGATACTGGAACAGCTCCCAGCTCAAAAATTTTTCCGCGTAATAGCTCTACACTATAACCTTTCCCTTTCAGGTCTATTATCTGCCTGTCACAAACCCTCGCTATTACTCGCCCTTGATCTACTTCCCATAGATCTAATCCCAAATCCGATAAGATATCCACATCATCCTGGTTTTCGATATAAACAGTGACCAATTTTTTGGCATTCAAATCGTCAGTCCCGATTGCACTGGCTATAAATATCGCGTTTAATAGCATCAATCCGAATAAAATGGCAGTTCTTTTCTTCATCGCTCTAATGTCTCTTCTGCCGAATTCGTTCTATACTCTCTATTATCGGATACAAGTTAAAGATGATAAAGGTGTATCGCGGTATAAAATTTCTGTTCTCACTAAAGAGCAAAAGGAGATTATTGAAAAGTTGGGATTTGAGGATGCGCTATTTTAGGGTTGGAGCCTATACAACGCTGAAAGTCGGGATATAATGCTTTGGTGTTAGATTTTCAACATTTCCCTCCTGTATTATTTCTTTTTATTTTTCTCACGAGCCCGAAGTCCTATCCCCTCTGCAAGCTTAGATAAATTTGAAAAAGAAAAAAATTGCTCATCACCTGTTCCTTCTATGCGCCATATAGGCAACTGCTAAAATGCCTGCAATTGTGAATACCACCTCAAATCCCGGCTCTTTCGGTGCTGGTGCTGACGCTGACGCTGGTTTTTTAACACCTACAAAAAGTTCCTGGTCAGGTTGCAGTAAAAACTTATCCCTCGTATCTGCCCATTTCGACTTGAATGTCTTCTTTTCCGCTGCCGTTGCTTCTGCGGGTACACTGAACTTCACCTTTTTCCGTAGTTCGAAGTAGCCTTCCGGGAACACTCCCTCTTTCACTGCGACCTCGTAACAGTCCCCAGTTGATTTTCGGCAGATGTCGAACCTGAAATTATCTCGAGTATTATCCTTTGCTATTTTCTTCAAGTTCGATTGGCTCAGGTCCATTACTTCAGTCCCGTCAGGCAGAATTATCTTATACTCGCCTTCCGTTTTCGTTTCTATCCCCGCCCCTGTCCCCGTAATGTATCGAAAACAATCCTTGGAACCAAGAGTAGCAAGCCTGCTGATTATCTGGATGTCATCTCTTGCGGGTATCTCCTCGCCCCATATTTCCGATATTCCTAACTGAGATGCCCTGAATGCACAAGCTCCACATCCACAAATAGCTCCGTGATATTTCCCTACGTCTTCTATTGATATTTCAAGCAGCGTATCACCATCATAAATTGAAATGGGCGCTAGCTCGTATTCCGGTAGCGGTTTGGCACCTGGCATGTGTGCATCAACGGAAATAATCGCTGTAGATACTGCAAGCAAAACCAACGACATAACCACAACTGTTTTTATTTTATCTATTCTTTTCATTTTTTTTTCTTTATCTCCTCCTGTATCTCACTATCACAACTGCTATAAGCCCTACAATAATTATCACGAATGATACTGCACCGCCAATAGGAGCCACATCCGTTCCTTTACTTTTCACGTTAGAAAGATAGGTCGTCAGGTCGCTATGCTTGATTTCTACTGTCTCTCTACCGTCTTTCAGTTTTAACGGCTTCTGCTCTGTAATCACCGTTGCCAGGTCGGTAGAATGGATGTGAACATCACTTGAAAATCCTTTGAGCTTTTTCATCTCCTCCAGCATCTCACTCCCTTTTTCCTTTACCTCTTCTCTATCATCGGTCTTTTCTATCTCGTCCAGATACCCCCCGGTCCTGTATATAGAACCCATGAGCTTATGCGACAGGTCATGCAGCATCGCTGCCTCCACTTCGCCCTTACCCATCTCCTCTGCTACTGGCACCATCGCGCCGTGTATCAACTCATGCATTTCGCCTATGCACACTGATGCCTCCTCCGATTTCTCACGGAGTGCTTCTAATTTCCCTTTATCTCCACTTTCAGTAAGTTCGGCAGCGAGACAAAGCATAGTGCCTTCATCCCCCACTTTGCCTACGATGAGCGCATCAAGATGGTGGGCATAATTGTCGTGAAGTTCATTCGATAGCCTCTTTCCTATTGACTCTGTGAGTTTAGGTAAAATCTTGCTTTCCATATCACCAAGCCGGCTTTCTTCATACCACTTCAATGTCTCCCCTCTTGCCTTTTTGTTCCTTAGCTCAAAGTAGCCTGCCGGGAATATACCCGGGATTTCTTCCTCTGCTTTCCATACGTATTCCTCACCACTCCTCATATTGACAAACGTAAATTCAAAGTTCTCTGCTCTCAGGTTCTTCTCACTTGTCCCTGCTGGTGTTTTTATCTCGTATTCACCCGGCTTCGTGCTTATCCATTCCGGTGGTGCATCTCCCTCCGGCTGACCTATGATAACTTGAATGACCTGCTCAGCAGCCGGAGTTGGCAGTTTACTGATTATGTTTATGTCACTTCGCCGTGGTGCTTCACCTTCCCACAGGTTATCTATGGCATCACCCGTTGCCCTGTACACAAAATCCGCGGAAAAATCCGTCACCGCCTCTGCTTCTTCTGCTGCTGCTATTTGAACGGGGAACGCATTTACTAATATCGCCGCTAATAATATTACTACTGCGGTGGCTCTAATTTTTCTCCATTCCTTTTCTTTTTTCATATCTTCACTTGCTCCTTTTAACTACTATCCCCAGTGCTGCGAGCCCGGCAACGATTATTCCGAAGGCTATGGCACCACCGGTGGGAAATGGCTCTTTTTCTTCCTCTTCCGCCTCACTTATCTTCGATAGGTATGTTGTTAGGTCGCTATGTGCGATATTGACTGCTTCAGTACCGTCTTTCAGCTTTAACGGCTTCTGCTCTGTGAGCACCGTTGCTAAGTCGGTAGAATGGATGTGAACCTCACTTGAAAATTCTTTGAGCTTCTTCATCTCCTCCAGCATCTCACTCCCTTTTTCTTTTACCTCTTCTATATCATCGGTCTTTTCTATCTCGTCCAGATACCCCCCGGTCCTGTATATAGAACCCATGAGCTTATGCGACAGGTCATGCAGCATCGCTGCCTCCACTTCGCCCTTACCCATCTCCTCTGCTACTGGCACCATCGCGCCGTGTATCAACTCATGCATTTCGCCTATGCACACTGATGCCTCCTCCGATTTCTCACGGAGTGCTTCTAATTTCCCTTTATCTCCACTTTCAGTAAGTTCGGCAGCGAGACAAAGCATAGTACCTTCATCCCCCACTTTGCCTACGATGAGCGCATCAAGATGGTGGGCATAATTGTCGTGAAGTTCATTTGATAACCTCTTCCCTATGGATTCTGTAAGTGCTGACGACACTTTTTCTTCCATTTTCCCAAGCTGACTTTCTTCATACCACTTCAGTGTCTCTCCTCTTGCCTTTTTGTTCCTCAGCTCGAAGTAGCCTGCCGGGAATATACCCGAGATTTCTTCCTCGGCTTTCCATACGTATTCCTCGCCGCTCCTCACGGCAACAAAAGTAAATTCAAAGTTCTCTGCCTTCTGGTTTTCCTCGCTCGTTCCTCCAGGTGCTTTAAGCTCGTATTTGCCCGGCTTATCACTTGTCCATTCCGGTGGTGCTTCTCCCTCCGGCTGACCTATGATAACCTGAATGACCCGCTCAGCAGCCGGAGTTGGCAGTTTACTGATTATCTTTATGTCACTTCGCCGCGGTGCTTCTCCTTCCCACAGGACATCTATAGCATCGCTTATCGCTCTGTATGCGAAATCCGCAGAAACGTCTATCTCTGCTGCTCCCCCTCCTGCTCCTGCTGCTCCTTCCACGTATTTCGGGCATTCTTCTATCGGCACCCAGCCTTCTGGTATATGCGCCTGCCCCGGAAACGCGAATGCACTGAGCAATACCGTTGCCAGTACTATTCCTATTACAGCAGTTTTGAGTTTTCTCCTGCTCTTTTCTCTTTCCATTTAGTTCCTATCACCTCTACTCCACTCTACGTGTTTACAATCCGCTCTACTCTACTCTACTCTACTTCGCTCTCTTTTGCTTTACTCCCTTTCCCTAAAAAAAAATAAGGGAAAAAAATTTGTTTGTTTTTATTTATTGTAGCGGTAATCGGTCACCCCTTTACCTGGTTCTTCTAAGTACTAAGTAGGCAACTGCTGAAATACCTACAATAGCGAAAATAGCTTCGAATCCTGGTGGTGTAGGTGTGGGTGTCGATGCTGCTGCTGGCGCCGCTGGTGCTGCTGCTGCTATTGTATATTCAAGGTCTTCTAAATTGAGCCTCATCGCTTTGCTAGCATCATCGAAAGCATGCAGAGCATTGTGTATGGCATCTGCAGCACTTTTGGCTTCCGGTGATGCTATGACGTCCGGATCCTCTATAAGCACATGTACCAACTCATGTGGCGCTTTACCTATAACCGGCAACTCCATTGTAGTTGCAAAGTCAGCTGCATCTATCGTGTCTTGATGCAGTTTTCGCAGTGCTTCGATTTTTCCCACAGTAACCAAAATTTTTGCTGTGTCCTTCTCAGGTGCGGCTTTGTATGTATCTAGCTTCGCGATATTGTTTTCCATATAAACCCCGATGTGCGCGAGAGCATGGGAACTCAAATGAACTGTCTCAGCCTTAGCTGCCAGTTCATCCGGTATACCTTCTACACCAAGGATCGCGTCCGTCTGCATGTGTATGACCTCGGTGGCGTCTATAAGCTCAGCCATATCTTTGTCAATTCCTTCCACCACCGCGGATATATCTACTATAACTGGTGGCTCTGCTAATGTATATTCAAGATCTTCCAAATTGAGCCTCATCGCTTTGCTAGCATCATCGAAAGCATGCAGAGCATTGTGTATATCGTCTGCAGCACTTTTGGCTTCCGGTGATGTTATGACGTCCGGATCCTCTATAAGCACATGTACCAACTCATGTGGCGCTTTACCTATAACCGGCAACTCCATTGTAGTTGCAAAGTCAGCTGCATCTATCGTGTCTTGATGCAGTTTTCGCAGTGCTTCGATTTTTCCCACAGTAACCAAAATTTTTGCTGTGTCCTTCTCAGGGTCTGCTTTGTATGTATCTAGCTTCGCGATATTGTTTTCCATATAAACCCCGATATGCGCGAGAGCATGGGAACTCAGATGAACTGTCTCAGCCTTATCTGCCACTTCTTCCGGTATACCTTCGACACCAAGGATCGCGTCCGTCTGCGTGTGTATGACCTCGGTGGCTTCTATAAGCTCAGCCATATCTTTGTCAATTTCTCCCACCACTGCGGATACATCTTGCGCCATGACTGTCGCAACACTCGTTGTAACAAACAGCATTGCTATTGCTACCGCAACAATTCCTACCATTCGTTTTGTGTACATCTTTTTTTTCACCTCCTAATAATTTTGTTTTATTTACCTCTTTTTTAGTTGAGGATATTCATTCTGTATCTCTTTCTTATTCAAATATCCCTCTCCTTTTTAGTTGAGGACATTAATTCCTTATCACCAATTGTGGATTTTACTTCTTCTTTTTCTTTACTCCAGCTCCTGATAAAAAAAATCATCACCAAAGAGAAAGGAAGTAACCAGGTTGCCGTGGGATAAGGAGGCGCATAATATTTCAAAAACCCATAAAGGGTGTAGGTCCATGACCCCTGTCCAGATAATGACCCGCAAATCATTTTTAGTATGTCGCATCCAGCAAGTATCCACAACATTATCACGCCTATAAGTGAAGTTCCAAAACCTTCGGGGTCCGAAAAGCGAAATGCTCCCCACATTATTAGCAGCCCGGCAAAGAAGGTAACTATCCCCCTCCACAGGCACATCCAGTCCATTGATTCAGGAAAAAGTTTAAACCATTCCGTAGCCCATAGTTCTGTTATGCCAAGTGACGAAGCAAGCTCCCAGCAGCCAAACCACAGCGTCACTGCTCCCAATACCGCAAAATACACCGAGCCCCATTTCCAGTTGTCCATCTTTTTACATCTACACCCCCATAACAGAAACTATTCCTTGCATCAGCCCACCGAAAATGAAGAAAGAAACTAGCAGGACGCCGAGGCATTTCAAAAGATCTACCACTCCTGCTTCCTTCAAGATCATTATAAAAGTAGCTAAGCACGGGAAATATATGGTCACAAGAGTTACTGCGATAATCGTCTGCGCCACCGTCATTTTTATCGCACTAATCTGAGCCACTGCAACATCCTTCCTCAGGAAAGCCATTACCAGAGGTCCTGCGGTCTCTTCCGGCACCCCAAACCAATAGACAAACATCGGCGAGAGCACTGAACCAATCCAACCTATCACTCCTATCCAGTACAGTATGTTTACAATTAAGACACCAGCAAGCACCATCGGAATCGCCACCGCGATGAAACCTTCAACACGATGCCACACCTTACGAGCTATGTTTCTCCATGTCGGCGCCCGATAAGGTGGTACATCAATAAGCATCTCAGGACTCCTGCCCGGTGTAATTGCATCAAGGACAAACCCAGCAATGAAAAAAGAGATAATACAATAAAGCAGAATCAGCCCAACATACTCGGGCACTACTGCAAGCATTACGCCAAGCTGTGCTCCACAAGGGATAAATACGCCCAAAAGAGCCATCATCATAAACCTCTGCTTCTTGGTCTCTAAAGCTCGTGTCGCTTCTACGCCGGGGATATTGCATCCAAGCGAAAGAAGCATAGGGACAGCAGCAAATCCGTGCAGTCCGATTTTATGGAATACCGTGTCTATTAAAGTAACCAATCTCGGCATATACCCCGTATCCTCAAGTATCGTTAGGATTATATAAAAAGCAAATACAGCAGGGAGAACGACCCCAATTGCAACGTAAAGACCGCTGGTTAGCACACCAAAATATTCGAATGCATGAAGTGCCGTGGGATCGCCCACAAGAATTCCATAGAGCAGGCTGCTTTCTTTTAACGTCGCTCCACCTCCCGGAACGGTCACCTTCAGCCAAGGTATAAGATACTTACTAAACACGGGGTCTAATAGCATCATGAGGAAACTCAAGCCAAAAGTAAAAAAGAAAGAGAAGAACCCAAACAGAACTGCTATCGCTAGAGGTATTCCGGTTGAAGGTCTGACAGTCAGCTCTCCTACTACATCTTTCAAGCTTCGCTCGTATTTCCCAAACCTAACCGTTTCTTTAGTTATCTTATCAATCAAGTCCCACCGTTCATCGCTTGTCAATGTCATTACTTAACTCAGCTCACCCGCCATAATTGCTTATTCAATAGACTTATAAATCCTAAATTCAAAATCCGAAATCCTAAACAAAACCAAATTTTCCACTCTTTATTGAGCATATTCCACCCTCCCCATAATGTCCTCAATCTTAGCTGACGATGCATCTTCTATCCTCGAAACGAGTTCCTTTAGACCTTCGCCTGCTATCGCTACCGTAGGCACAATCGGGATTCCGAGAATGGCTTTTAATTTTTCCACATCCACTTCTATATTTTTGACCATCGTATCATCCCACATGTTCAATGCAATTGCCACAGGATAACCGCGTTCAATAATTTCCAAAACCATGTAAAGACCACGCTCTAATTTTGAAGCATCGAGCACGCATACAACCACGGAATCGGGATTCTCCGCAAGCATTTTTACCGCCACTTCTTCTGCTTTGTCCTTCGGTTCCAGAGAAAATGCTCCTGGGATGTCTATGAGTTCTACATCTTCGTCTTCTAATCTCATATATCCCCGTGTATAATCAACAGTCGTGCCGGGATAATTCGACTCGATGACATTTGCCCCAGTGAGGCGATTAAAAAATACACTTTTCCCTACATTCGGATTCCCCATCAATAAAATTCTTTTCATTAATTAATCTCCAACATCCACGATGACTTTATCAGCCAGACCAAGACCCACAGAAGTATTAGCTCTGCCCATTTCTATCACTACGGGTCCCTTTATAGGTTGCCGAGTCGTCATTCTCACCTTTTTACCTTCCCTGATGCCCATGCCCGCTATTTGTACCCTAAAATCCTCCGCTATCTCTTTTACCGTTCCCTCTTCATCAAAATCCATTTCGCTCAACTTCTTCTCCATTGCTCTCATACCCTCCTGACGATAACTTTTTGCGCCATTCCACGACCTATGGAAACCGTGTTTCTATCTACCTCTATTGTGACAGGCCCGTAACAGGAAATCATACGAACAATGCTGCCCTCAAATAGACCACGAAGGAGCAACTTCTGGCGAATGCCATGACCGCCTTCAATTGTCATTACTCTCCCCTGTTCTCCGGGACTCAATTGGCTTAAGGGCATCGAGTCACTGTAATTCTCAGTTACAAAAGACCTTTTCTCCTCCACCATATCGTTGCTCACGCACTCACCGCTCATTTCCTTTTCCTTTTTTTTCTATTCCACTTGAACTTTCTCTGCGAGTCCTCGTCCGATGGTTACAAGTTGTACCCCTATTTTCGCAAGCACGTAAGTCCCTCTTTTTGGACTTGGAGGTGACGGCTCCTTCCGGACCAATGTTATCTCTTTATCTTCCACCATTCCGAGCAGTTCAAATTTCTCCTTAAGCGAGTCGCCACCGATTATCTTACTTATCTTCGCTTTATCGCCTTCTCCGAGATAATTAATCTGTATGAATTCTCCGTCACGTTCTATCAGCACCTTTGATGCCTGTCCTTCGCCCATGTTTATCTCCTTGTCGTCTATTTTAAACACAAGGGTATCATCTGCGAGATGACGAACGAACTCAACTTCGCCCCCTTTCTCTATGCCGAGTACAGAGAAGTTATCTTCGAACGTCTTCCCACCTTCTAACGTCTTTATCGTCCCCTTATCGCCATTCTCCAGTCGTAAAAGCGGAAGTGTTTCTCCGCCTTTCTCCACATACACCTTATCTGCCCAACCGCGCGCTATGACTGCTTCTCTTCCTGCTGACACATTTAGCGCAATGGGCCCAGCATGAACATGCACAGGCTCAGTAGCAACTACGGTAAGTTCTGTTCCTTCGGAAATGCCCAAATCCGCCAGGTTACCTTTTACTTCTGAACCGCCGCCTATCTCTTTCACCGTTACTTTTACTTCCGGTTCGACTTCAGCTAATATTTTCATTTTTTGTTTCCACTATTACAATCATAAAGTTAGGAATACAAAAACCATGCCCTAAAAAGATTCGGTTTTGCAAAATAAACCTAAAAAAGTTAGGTTTTGAGACGAAAACCGATGATTTTCGCTCTCTCATTTCGATACGATCCGAAGCTTTAAATTAGGGCCCTTGGGAGAGTAAGCGATATATGTGCTAAGCATGTGTTATCAGCGGAAGCGCAACCAAAGTTCCGATGAAAATCTCGTCTTCAGGCAAGCTCAGTAATTTTTCCCTGACTTCCAGTTCCCATCCCTCATATCTTTCTCGCTCTTCCTCTGTCGGTTTCCTTGGAATTTCATGCTCTACTATGCTCCCCAGCTCAAAATACCCGTCTGGAAACAGCTCTGGTATTACCTGTACCCTATACGAAGTATTCGTGGATTTCCGAATAAAGGTAAACACATAATTCCCTGTCGTCAGATGTTTCGCATCTGTCCCCTCCGGCGGCTCAAGCACATAATCTCCTATTGTTCCTTCTTGCCATGGTTCCAATTCTATCCCCAGCATATACTTGAAAGTTAGCTGCGAACCCTTGGTAGGGAGCGTGCTGATTATCTTAATATCCTCTCTCGCTGGTATTTCTTTATCTTCATGCCACAGCTTTGAAAGAGCAAATTGTGTTGCCCTGAAACCACTCGCCACGCATACGCACGGTTTTCCATCCATCGGTTCATCGCCATGCATTTCTGCATGCAATTTCGCTATTACTTCTATTCTTATTTTTACCTGTGTTCCTCTTCCATCCATTATTATAGGTTTTAACCTCTTCATTTCTTTTCTTTTTCCTCCTTTCCTTTTCTCTCACCCGCTCACCACGACATGTCCTTCGTTATTTGCCCTATAAGGTAGCCAAAAGGCAGCGCTATGATAAAAAGCCATACCGACGGTGTGAATTGTACGAACCATAAAAAGTCTCCTTCTCCAAGCACATACGACACTGCATTCCCCCCTATTATTAGAATATACACAATACCGTAAACCAGTGATAGGAAGAAACCGCCGAGAAGGAAAGATAGACCTCTGTACTCGCCGTTAACAGCACCTTTTACGCCCGTCAGATACGTCGCTGCTATCACAAAGAAAAAGAGCCCACCTAATGCATCATTACCGGGAATTACGCCTACTCTTCCTATACCTGAAACCTGGAAAACTATTTTGGCTGCTCCAATGCCAATATACAAGAGACCGAGAACTATCGCGTATATCCCTACCGTTTTTCCTATTCCTGTATCAAAATCGGACATCTTTTTTTTACCTCCTATTTCATACATGTATTGGCATTCCAAGCAAGAAGTGCCCTATTCCAATAATTATTAATGAAATGAGTCCTGCCAGTATCATCAGATACGCTATTGCAAAGAACATCCACTTCAATGACATCTCTCGCCATATCGTCGCCATACATGCCACGCAAGGAACGTATATCAAACTGAATGCCAGTAATGCGTATGCCGAAAGAGGCGTGAGTACAGTAGGTAAGACATCTGCCGTTTGCCCTAACGTCTCCATTGTTGCTACCACTGTCTCCTTCGCCATGAATCCGAAAAATAGTGCCACTGCAGTCTTCCAGTCCCAGCCGAAAATCTCGACTGACGGCTGGAGAAAGTGACCGATCATTGCAATATACGAGTTCTCTATCACAGTACCACCCTGTGTTGGACCCCATGGTAACACCTGGAGGAACCAAACAATTACGACTATACCGAATATGATTGTCCCTGCTTTATATATGAACCATTTCCCGCGCTCCCACATGTGTAGAATTGAAGCTTTTGCTGTTGGTATTGCGTAGCGAGGCAGTTCCATCATGAAAGCCGAGGGTGACCCTTTGAACAATGTGTGTCGGAAAAGTACTGCCATTGCTATCGCTAAAGCGACACCAAGGAAAACTATTGAAAATATCACCGTCCCTACCATTTCTGCGGGGAACATAGCACCTGCTATGAACGTGTATATTACCATCCTCGCTCCACAACTTATTAAGGGGTTCACCAGTATCGTAAGTTTTCTGTCCTTTTCACTCCCTATGGTACGACATGCCATTACCCCCGGAATATTGCATCCAAACCCACTTATCAGGGGTATAAAAGACTTACCATGCAGCCCCAATTTATACATTGCTTTGTCCATCACGAACGCTGCTCTTGACATGTAACCACAGTCCTCTAATATAGCGAGAACAAGGAACAACAGAAATATAATTGGTATGAATGACAAAACAGTACCCACTCCATTGAATACCGCATTGTTTAGGAAGGATAGGACAATCTTATTTGGTATCACCGCATTTGTAAGGTCTGGAAGCCATGCACCAAAGATTTTATCGGATATTAGACTCTGGAACGGAGCCCCAAAAGTAAATACTAATTGGAATACAGCCCACATCAAAGCTATAAAAACGGGTATTCCAAGTCTCTTATTCAAAAATACGACGTCGAGCATGTCGTTAATACTCCATTCCCGCTTTTTATCTACCTTCATTGTTTTGCTCAGTATTTCGTCTATCTCATCGTATCTCTTCTCTGCGAGAAGTACTTCCGGCTCTTCTTGTTCTTCTTCTTCTTCTTCTTCTTCTTCTTCCAAAACTTCTTCTTCACTCGGTTCTTCACTCATTTTTAGTTACTTGCACCTCACCCTGCTGCATCTATTATCTCCCCCTTATGTGGGCTCTCGTCTATCTCCTTCAATACTTCTTCGTCCTTCTCCAGCACTTTTATCGCAAGCCATCTCGTTGGATACTTGCTTGACAGACGCGTATCCTTTTTAATCCCCGCTTCTACCTTTTTTATCAGCGCATTTATGTCTTCACCATAGTCAATCGGGTTCGCTCTTTTCCCTTTCTCCTTCGCTACCTCCACGGCAACCTTTTTCAATTCTTCCATTCCCTCTCCCGTAGTAGCAACTATTGGCACTACAGGCATACCAAGTATTCCAGACAGTTTCTGCTCATCTATCTCTATTCCTCCCACTCCTGTCCACTGATTGATAGTCAGCACTATTTTCGCCTCCAACTCAATCAAAAGGAATGTAAGGTACAGATTCCTCTCCATGTTCGTGTTATTCACAATATCAATTACAGCATCCGGCTTCTCCTCCACGATGAAATTCCTCGCTACCAATTCATCCATTGAACGTGCAGTAAGGCTGTAAGTGCCAGGTAAATCAACAAGTTCTATCTCCTCTCCGTCATACTTGCATTTACCCGTCTTTTTCTCCACCGTCACACCAGGCCAGTTACCAACGTGCTCTTTCATTCCGGTAAGTTGGTTGAAGGCCGCCGTCTTACCTACGTTGGGGTTTCCTATCAAGGCTACCGTTATCATTTCTTTCTATCCTACTATTTTTACCATTATCTTCATCGCTATTCCTCTACCAAGCGCAATTTTTGTATCGCGCACACCAATAAGTATCGTGCCTCCGGGATTTGATACCACAACCTTTACCTTTGTCGAAGGTGTAAAGCCCATTTCAGTAAGGCGCTGTGTCATTCCTCTACCTCCCCTCAACTCTACTATCTCTCCTTCTTCACCTTCAGCAAGGAATGTTAAAGGCACTGCTTGCACTGCTTTCGTTTCACTCATCCGCCCTCTTCTTTCACCTCCACCCTTATAACCTCTGCTTCCTCTTTCCTTAGCGTTAGGTTGTATCCTCTCAAAAGAAATTCCACCGGATCACCCATTGGCGCTTTTCTTACTACTTCTATCCTTGAACCCCTCACGATGCCCATGTCCATCATCCTTCTTCGCTCGCCACCACTTCCTCCAACATGAGTGACTTTGCATGTATCGCCCGGTTCCAGGTCACTCAAATTTCGCTCTACCATTTTTCATTCCACCCAAACCTTTTCTGCAAGTCCTCTTCCAATGGTTGCAAACTGTTCCCCGATTTTCGCAAGCACGTATTTCCCCTGTTTTGGACTTGGTACGACTATCTCCTTCCTGACCAGAGTTATCTCCTTCCCTTCTGCCATTCCAAGCTGTTCAAATTTCTCCTTAAGCGAGCGTCCACCAATTATCTCGCTTATTTTTACCTTCTCACCTTCTTTTAGATAATTTAGCTGAACGGATTTCCCTGCTTTTTCTGCCACCACCTTCGATGCCTGACCTTCGCCCATACTTATCTCCGCGCCATCAACTTCAAACACTAGAATGACGTCAGGGAGATGGCCGATAAACTCAACTTCTGTTCCTATTTTAACTCCCAGCTCGCTGATCCAATCCTCAAAAGTCTCTCCTCCTTCGATAGATTTTATCAGTGCCTTCTCTCCTTCTTCCAGTGTTAAAAGAGGAAGCATTTCGCCTTCTTTCGCCACATACACCTTATCCGCCCATCCACGAGCTAAGACTGCTTCTTTTCCTCCTGTTTTCACTGAAATAGGTCCTGCATGTACGTGCACTGGTTCAAGGGCGATTACCCTAAGTTTAGTCCCTTCTTCAATGCCCAACTCCCTGAGATATCCTGTTACCTCTGAACCACCATCTATTCTCTTTACTTCTACCGCTATTTCAGGCTCAACTTCGCTTAATTGTTCCATTTTTTCTCCCACTCCAAAACAAAAATAAGAAAAAGGTCAGAAAAAAACAATCCTGACCAAAACATTCGCACTCTTCTTTCCTTTTGATTCTATCCTACGCTACCGAGACCTTTTCTGCAAGACCTTTCCCGATGGTTACAAAGTGTTCACCTATTTTCGCAAGCACGTAAGTTCCCACCTTTGGACTTGGCACAGGCGCCTCCGTCCTGACCAACGTTATCTCTTTTCCTTCCGCTACACCAATCTGTTCAAATTTCTCCGTAAGCGAGGTTCCACCAATTACCTTGCTTGCTTTTCCCTTCTCGCCTTCTTTTAGATTGTTTAGTTGAACAGATTGCCCGTCCTTTTCTACTACCACCTTCGATGCCTGACCTGGACCCATACTCATCTCTGCGCCGTCAACTTTAAACACCAGAGTGACGTCAGCAAGATGGCGGGAGAACTCAACTTCGCTTCCTATTTTAACTCCCAGCTCTTCGATCCAAGTCTCAAAAGTCTTTCCACCTTCAATTGTTTTTACCGTTCCTTTATCTCCTGCTTCGAGTCTTAAAAGCGGAAGCGTTTCCCCGCCTTTCTCCACATACACCTTATCCGCCCATCCACGAGCTATGGTAAGTTCTCCTTCTCCGCTTTTCACTGAAATAGGTCCTGCGTGCACATGCACTGGCTCAGTAGCTACCACTGTAAGCTCGGTTCCTTCTGCAATGCCCAACTCCTCCAGGTGGCTGTTGACTTCCGCGCCACCGTCTATTTTTTCTACCCGTACTTTTACCTCGGGCTCAACTTCGCTTAATAGTTTCATTTTTTCTCTATCTTTACTTTAAAGTTAGGGATACAAAAATCCTTCCCTAAAAAGATTCGGTTTTATGAAACAAACCTAAAAAAGTTAGGTTTTGGGGTAGAAACCGCTAATTTCTGTCACGTGTGAAGTTCTCACTTCCTTTCTCACATCCTCGCCTCGTATTTTAGCTCTTTAAATTTAAGCGTAAATGATGTTCCCTCGCCTCTATCAAGTTCTATTGTGCCATCAAGTTGTTCTACTAATGCTGTTACTAACTGCAAACCTAGGGATTCTGTGTTTTGGGAATCCAAACATTCCGGGAAACCAACGCCATTATCACTGACAATCAAAGTAAAGTCACCGTTCTTAAGTAGTTTATACAACCCGACTTGAATCTTTCCGTTCTTGCCACCAGGGAAAGCATGCTTAAGAGAATTTGATACAAGCTCGCTGATGATCAAACCACAGGGAACTCCGGTATTAATGTCCAGGAAAATATCTTTGACCTCTATATCCAGTTTGATGCCCTTTGGGTTGTAAGAGCGAAACAAATTACCGGTAAGACCATTGATATAAGCAGCAAAGTCAATTATTGCCAGGTCCTTGGATTGGTACAACCTATCGTGTATGAGTGCCATTGACTTGACACGATTCTGGGTATCCTTGAACATCTCCAATGCTTGTTTATCCTCTATACGTCTGGATTGAAGCCTGAGCAAACTGGAAATTATTTGCAGATTATTTTTTACGCGGTGGTGAACTTCCCGCAACAGCACTTCTTTTTCCATTCCCTTCTTCCACACTCATTTTTTTTAGGTTCTCCTAATTGGTAGGATGATAAGGAATTAGGCTCATAAATAATAGCCCCTAAAAAGGTTCAATTTTGGTAAATAACCCTAAAAAAGTTAGGTTTGGGGATAGAAACCGATGATTTTCGCTATACATTCAGATTTCAAAAGCGGAAATCTTTTTTGTCCCTGAGATAAGGGAATGCAACAATTGATGATAAGATTCTCTGCTCCTTCTGGAGGATTATCTCTTAGTCCGAGCACATACTCGATCTTTCGATTGTGATCGCTGTATGAAGATATGGACAAAGGCACAGCTAGTATTTTCGTTCACAAGAAAAAATAAATTATAGACACAGATTAACGCAGATTAACACAGATGATAAGAATCAACACGGTTAAACAAAAATAAATCTGCGTAAATCCGTGTAAATCTGTGTCTTAAAGAGAAGGAAGTTATACTTTATATACAATAAAAAAGAAAAGACAAAGAACAGACGCCCATATTAGGCTTCTGCCCCTCCTAAATTTTATCTGTTTCGTTTCTAAAAACAACTGGTGTCAATTACTTTCCTCGAAAATACTGTCCACTGGCAGATACATCAACTTCTCCTTTAGCTCTCTCCAGAGCAACTTAAACGCTTTCTTCTCCTCTTTCGTTACATCGCCTTTTCCCATTTTCGCCAATTTGCACTTCGTCCTCAGTTCAAAGAATCGTTCCGGGAATATCTCCTCCTCCACCCGGAGCGTGATTGAATCATTGGTGGACTTCCGAGTGAATGTGTAGCCGTAGTTATCTGCCGTAATATTTACTATGTCTGCTCCTTCGTCAATTGTGAGGTCTTCTGTTGAACCCAATATGTATTCAAAGGTCATCATGTGTCCGTCGGATGGATGTCCGGAGTTAATTTTCACGTCACCTCGATGTGGTGTTCCGTTCCACAATTCTTCTTCTGAAAATGCTCGCAAGGTTGACTTGAATGCAGATGCCACACAGGGGCATATCTCTACCACACCCTCACCGTGATATTTTCCGGCGTCCTCTATTGTTATCGTTAGCAGTTCTTCTCCGTCGTATATCTGTACTGATGGGTAACTGAGCTCCTTAGCCACCATGAGTTCGATCCATTCTGCCACATTCGAATGCGGCGTCAGCGCTCTCTCCCCTTTTTCCGGATATGCGTAACTAATGTTCTTCAGCAGCTTTGGTATTTTTCTACCCGTGAAGTACCCTTCACTGACCATTAGCGGAACCACAATAGAGTGAGATGTCGCGGAAACATTCTCCACCACCGCTCTTACTAAGAGGTCTGAATGTAGCGTCTCATTTGGAAATACAAATGAGTAGCGTACATCATTTATATTGAGTCCCATTCCGTACCTCAATTTCAGTTTCATCTGCTCTGCCAGCGACTTGGAACTGCTCACCCAACCTGCAAAATTGGATTCATTACCTGTTCCGTGTGCAACAAGTACGATGGTTTCATTGGCTGGATCTTCGCTTAACGCAGCCGCACGATCCACCAGAATATCCGCAATCGCCCAGTGGTCATCAATAGCATTCGTAAGTACAATCTCCGTTTCTGTATCAACGGGAACGAGTTCTTCTTCCTCCGCTTCTCCTCCGCCGTGGTGCTGCTTTGCTGTTACTCCCATTGCGCTTACGGTCTCGACTATCGGCATGTAGGAAACGCGGTATCGCCCTTCAAGAGATACGATAGAACGTTCTAGCTCTTTCCCTTCGACAAATACCTGCATGCTCATCGTCGTCAGTTCCTCGCGCAGCCCAAGCACATACTCGATCTCGCCAATGTGCCCGCTGTGTGATGATATGAACAGCGGTACTGCGATTATCTTTGTAACGCCCGCTTCATCGAGCTTGCCCACTGCAATGTTTATCGTCTCGTTCGGCACAAACTCCAAGAAGCCGAGTTCTATTGGGTACGGCGAACTTACATTCGCCACTACTGATCGAAGAGGAGCACACCATGAATCGCTCGGACTGCCATGTCCTACCACCAGAATGCCTATTTGTTCGTACTCCTCAACAGGTGCCTCTTTGATCCGAGTGAACGTACCTTCCCATTCTGCAACCACAATACCGGTTGTATTTTTCGCTGTCCAGGTCTTTACCGTGGTATTATCATCAACAAAAGTCTCACTCTCCTCACAGGTAACATTCTCCAGGATACCTAACTCGGGAAGACCGTCCATATCATAAGAGCTACCATAGCCATTTGGCAGTAAATCATAATACAAGGGTTCCTCGTCTCCCTCCTTAATCGCAAACTTCTCTTTGTCCGCGTCCCACCAAGCTTCCCCGGTCTCTGCTCCCTCTTCTCCGTCCATTACCACAACAAAATCGGCAGTGGTCGGTCCGGTCAGGCTAACAGTTCTCGTACCGATAGTGGGCATGGCCTGTTCACCTATCGTCATTGTGCCATTGAAGCTCCAGTTGCCGGAAAGCCGCTCGAAGAGTTCCTCAGCCGTTATCTGCTCTGATAGGTTGCTATCTTCGGCATTTGCAACTCCCGTAGATAACGTAAGAACACCCAATAATAAGATGCATGTTAGCACTACAACAGCGTTTTTTCTTTTCGTTTCATTCATTTTTTCTTTCTTTTCACCTCCTAAAACATTTCTTTCTTTTATGCGAAGCGCTTTTGTAAAACTTTTTTGATAAAACAGTTCTTAAAAGTTTTGTAAACGCTTTTCTAACTGGTTTAAAGAACGCTTTACCAACAACTTTTTCGGTAAAGCCTTATGGTTTTCTTTAGAAAAAGGATTTGTTGTTAGGGGCATATAAATCACGCCCTAAAAATGTTCGGTTTTGGATATAAAGCCGAAAAAGGTTAGGCTTTTTGGAAAAACCGACTCTGTGCCTCTAATCTGTGCCCAACAGGTATATTAAATAGGCGGATGGTATTTGTTTACAGGTTAGGTTTTATTTACATCATCTTCATCATGGCAGCCGTAGACATGTCGAATAGTGCTTGTATTAGCGATGGAACAGTTACTAATTAACATGCAAATCATATATCGCAAAAAATATGGCTGAGGACGTGTCATGGTTATTCATGCCCTCTCTCAGCTACATTTTTATTCAACTGCGTTCTTTCGCTTATCCGCTTCGCACGGATGCATTCCGGTCTCACAGAACGTTTTGAAGTGCTGAAGCCACTGTGGATAGTCGGGTGCGGACTTCACAAACCGCACAAAATTCTTCAACTGCTCTACCGTTTTCGTCTCCAATTCGTGCTCCATTATGCATGCATCTTTATTCGCTATTTTCTCGGGCACCTGTAGTATTTCCAGAAGTGCCCTTAGAGTATCATGCCGGTCCTTTACCAAGCTTCCTATCTCTCTCCCTTTTTGTGTTAATGTCACACCGTCGTATTTCCGATACACAACGTAACCGTTATCGTTCAGCTTCTTTAGCATCTCCACAACGCTTGAGGGCTGAATAGCTAAAGCCAGTGCTATATCCTTTACCCTTGTATATCCCTTCTCTTCTGAGATGTTCAGAATCGCTTCGAGATAGTCTTCCGCTTTTCTACTTAGCATGGTAGGTATAATATTATTAGGGCAGCCTATAATTAAACACTTCTATTTTGATCAAACATGTGGTCTCTCCGCAATCAAGAAATTATTTTGGATTATCATTCACAAAGAAAAAGAAAAAGCAGGGAACAGATGCCTTATATCTGCCCATCCACTTACACATCTTTGTCTATTTCCCTTTTACGTCAATCAACGGATATTCGTCTTGACTGGTCACTCTTCTGTCCGCTTCAGTACTTGGGTACCAGCACCGTTAAACAGCAAATTATCGTCGCTGTCATATATGCGCCATATCCAATTCAGGAAAATCTCGGGCCCATTCGTTCCTTCTTCTATTATTCCTGTAGCAACAGATTCAAAACCTATTTTGCCCATACCTTCTGCTTCCATATAACCTGCATTCGCGAGCATTATATTGTTTCCTATCGTAGAGCCTTGAGATATACTTCCTTCATCATCTGTTACCTTAAGCAAGGAGCCGTGTTGTTCAATGGTATGCGTTCCTGTTACTTGTTCAAGGAATTCGGGTATGAAGTTTCCCTCAAGATCCAGGAATATGCCTTCACCTGTTTTCGCGTATGTCCCCGAAATATTTATTATCTCAGCAGGTAAAAACGCGGGGTCAAAGTTTTCCCATGGGTCTTTAAGACTTGGACTTTGACCTGCGAGCATCATGGCTCCCATCATCTCTGCTCCTTCCGCATATCCGTCAGCTACTGTTTCCATTGTGGTATCTTCAACAGCAAAAGTAGGATACCACATCGCATAGCTCGTATTGTTGATCAGATCATTAAAACTGGTATTACCGTATCTCATGTGCCAGTGAACCATGCCACCTTCGTGAGAATGTACCTCAGTAAAAATGAGATACTTATACTCAGAACAAGCAGCATCTTCCGATGTCAGCTCGAACTTGTACCAGTCGAATTCCTCTTCTCCGAATGCAACTGTCTCTACACCTGCGCTTTCATATTCACAGTCGCATTTAACCGTTCCATCTGTGTTGTAATAGGTGATATTATTTTCTGCTATTCCCAAATCGCCGAAATTCGATTTATGCATTGCGTACAAGAAGCTCTTGGCATCGTTGGTAGTAAAGGTACCATCCCCGGCTGCTGCATTTGCTGCATCGGTCATGGCTTCGTAGACTGCGTCCATAGCAGGATCGTCAAGCATCGTTCCGACATTAAGCCACGTCCCGTTCCAATCATTAAGTGGACTCGAATCTTCACTTGCAATTCCCGTTGACAGTGCAAGAACGCCCAATAATAAAACGCTTGTTATCACTACAATAGCACTTAATCTTCTTTTTGTTTTATCCATTTTTTTCTTTTCACCTCCTAAACAACTTTTTTACCTCTCAACCTTTCTTTCTGCGAAGCGTTTTTCATAAACGCTTTGGTAAATGACTTAAAAGAAAGCTTGACCAAAGAAACAGTGATTTTTAGCTCCGCTGGTTTCTTTTAGTACAGGTTTTCTTTTCTAAAGAAAAAGTGTGTTGTTAGGGACATATAAATTACGCCCTAAAAATACTCGGTTTTGGATAACAAGCCGAACAAGGTTAGGATTTTTGGAAAAAACCTCGTTTGTACCTCTCATATGTGCCCAAGATATGTATTAAATAAAGGGATGGTATCAGGATTTTTGGAATAAGAGTTTTTCAGCCTATTTTCTCCCGATATCAAGGTCCATCGGACCCATCGGCATCTCCTGCGTGCGTGACCGCAGCAATCTGAACCCGACTCGAAGCATGGAATCCGCGATAATGCCCTGATCAAAACCCCTGTCCTGACCAGTGAGCGCCATCGGGAGCCAGCCAGTAACCATCAGCTCTGGCTTCGTCCGTTCGTCTGCCAAGCCGTCAGAGAGTGTGATGAAGACGCCGTTTTGGTTCAGAGCATCAAATATCTTCGTGAGAAACGAGTCCATATCGTCTTTTAGAAAATTGAGTGTCGCAGATGCCAGTCAACAAAAGCTTCGATTCTATCGGCGCAATAAAAAAAGAAAAGTAGGCTCCCGTTCAAGCAGTAGAAGCCTTCCCGATTGCTTTAAGGAGCGCCATCATTATTCCCATCCCTTTTCGCACTTCCTCGTCCTTCATCGCTCCGATAAGACCCCATGTACCAAGTTCCGGCGGATTCAGCAATGCCTTGTCCAGTTCAGGGTCTTGTAGTCCCCTTCCCATTATGTCAATCAAATCAGTGCTCGCCATTGCATCCGTCAGCTTGAACAGGACGCACATAATCTCTGATATGTCATGCAGCATCTGGTCATTCATATAATCTCGCAGAAACCTGACTACGGTTAGTACTTCTACCAGCGCATCGTAGTCGGAAGGGTCTAAATCAAGCGTGATTGCCTCTTTTTCCTTTTCCATCTTTTCTTCTCCCATTTCTTCTTTTCACCCTTTTCTCCTATTACATAAGTGCCTTAAGCCCCGCATCCCAGTAAATGTAGTAATACATCCGATAGAGGAACCAGCCAAGTCTAATTGCCTTGAACGGTTCGAGCGGCCTACCATAACTCCACGTCGGGATGTATGCTTCTCCTTTTGTATACGGTGTGTACGCGGCACTCACTAAGGGGCACCCCATTTCTCCCATGTATGATACTTTTGCGCCCTCGCCATTCCCTCGAATGTCATTTATCACGTTCTGACCCGCTATCAATGACTGGTAGTGTGTGCCTATGCCCGTCTTGATAATCTCCGCTGGACCCACATCGCCCAGGGCATAAACTTCATCGTAGCTCGCTTCGGCGCCTTGATACTGCAGCGTGTTCTTATTTATCGGTATCCAGCCCTTCTCGTCGGTTATCTCGGAATTCACTAATGCCTGTGTGCATTTGTGCGGCGGTATTGTAATTAAAAGGTCATATTTTGTCCTTTCCCCGTTCGACGCTACGACTTCCTTCTTACCCTCATCTACCTCCGAAAGCCCGAAGTTCTTTACAACTTTGATATTCTGCTTTTCGAGTAATGGAGTCGCTACGTCGTCATATGCCTGTGGTCCCAAGAGTTCTGTGGGCCACAAGAGGCTGATTTCTATCTCCTTTCGCACTTCCTCGCCTCTAACGTATCTCAAGTAAGAGTCCAGCAGTATAGTGAACTTACCCGGAGCTCCCGGGCAAGGAATAGGCATTTGCGGCGTCATGATAACTATGTGCCCTTTATTGAAAGATTTTACCGACTCCCCAAGTTTAAAAGCGTCCTCTAACGACGTGTAGAATGTATTGAAATCGTTTGAAAGTCCCGGAACGCTTTCCACATCTGCTCTGCACCCAGTTGCAATCACGAGATAATCGTATGGATATTTCTTGCCACTCTTTGCCGTTACTTCCCTGTTTCCCAAATCCACATGCTCTACCTCGCCATCTTCTCCAAATGCTGTTTTTACCCGCGGGCTAATCACTTTTTTTCGTGGTCGCTTTATGTCTTCCGGCGTGTACAGACCAAAAGGAATGAATGTGAACCCGCCCTGATTAATGCTCATATCGTTCTTGTCCAGTATTGTTATTTCCACCTCATCCTTAGCGATTTCCTGTCTGAACTCTCTCGCCACCTTGTTCGTCACTACTGACCCCGCGGCGCCAGCTCCTAACACCAACACTCTATCTGTCATGGTAACCTTTGATGTTTGTTAGGTACATAAATAATGACCCCTAAAAATACTCGGTTTTGGATAAGAAGCCGAATAAAGTTAGGATTTCGGTACGTGTTTGGCAGTTTATACCTGCCTCTGTGGATAACCAGAGGATTCCACAGCTAACCCGCACTTGGTTCCAGTGTCGGGAGGGAGAGTACGTGCATGCTGACGCATATCGCAATAATGATCAGAATAACCTTGCCAATGAAAAACGGAACCACAACAACGGCTGAATACCCGATCGTTATGCTTAAAAACGCAATCGTCAGAATCTTTGTCTTCATCGGAATCCCCTTTCCCTCATGCCAGTTTTTGATATATTCACCAAACCAGCGGTTTGTGATGAGCCAGTGGTACCATCTCTCCGAACTCCTAGCATAGCATGCGAGAGCAAGCAGGAGAAAGGGCGTGGTCGGTAGAAGCGGCAGAACTATCCCCATGCACCCTATTAGGAGGGATGCTGTGCCTGCAATTCTCAAGAGCATGCATGTTGCCTGCTTCGATCGCCCATACATAGTTTTATCAGTGTTTATTATGTGTACAAATAATCACCCCCATATTTTTTGGAAAAAAAACTCGCTATGTATCTTAGTTCCTGATCGAAGTCCCGTTCCACATTGTAAAACATCCGCTTTAACACCTTCGATATATGCCATGCCGGCATTGTCTAAAAAAGCAGTGATTTATCACTGCGGAGATCGCCGAGGGCGCAGAGTTTAAGAGCGTTGCAATCCTAGTTTGGTTCTTCTAATGCCTCTGCGTTCTCCGCGCACTCTGCGGTAAAACTTAGGAGTATCGAGATTTTACTGGAAAATTCGACAGTGCCGCCATGCCCTTTTCAGTAAAGGCATACATCTTTACCCAGCCTTTTCTACCTCCAGGCACTGGTACACTGCATATTTTACTCATCGAGCATCTTGCACAGTCTTTCCCGGGGCAAACTTCGCAGAGATAACCAGCACGAAACAGGAACTCTATTATTGCCACGAGTATAGACTTTCTCATATCTAACTCATTTGCAAGTTCGTCTAAAGTGCCTCCTTTCTCTATCCTATGTAGAAGTTCCCCTGTTACTGGCATTTTCTTTTCCGAGCGTGTTGCATCAGTTCTTTTTTATCTGTCATTTTTTACCTTCGTTTATCATATCATTTATTGTTAGGTACATAAATAATACCCTCTAAAAATGTTCGGTTTTGGCTAAAAAGCCGAATAAAGTTAGTATTTCGAGCGAAAGCCGTATAAATATCTTCCATATTCTGGCTTTCCAAATATCTCACGCACACTTATTCCCTCTCTTCATCCATGGTATTTATATGCCGGGTAACTGATCTACTGGCGATTACGTCTTCAAAATCCGCAGTAGTTATTGATAGCTTGCCTACCTTCTTCCCCCTCCTTTTTGCGTCCTTTGTTTTCTTTAGCCAGACCTCGGTGCAGATATTCGTGAGATCCCTACCAGTGCAGTTCTCAGGTGTCAGGTCAACGATGCGATCGAAATCTATGTCTTCGTCCAGGTTGTATTTGCTAGTCTTTATCTCGTAAATAGTACGCTTTGCCTGCCTGTCCGGAACAGGGACTTCTATCTGTTTGCTCCGTGATAGAATTGCATCGTCAACCCTGTCATCACGATTGCTTGTAAATATTGTGATGATTGATTCACCACGCCGGTTGAAGCCATCGAGCTCTGCACACAACTGTAACATGGCAGTACGCACTTCATCACCCGCGTCTGTTTCTCCGCCATCAGTTCTACGCTTCAGTGCGAGCCCGTCTATCTCGTCCATAAATACGATGCACGGCGCTTTTTTCCGTGCCAACTCATAAAGGTCGCGTATATTGGCTGATGTCGTCCCGAGCCATTTTTCTACGAGCTCTGGCGCATTAACGCCGATAAAAGGCACACCTGCTTCGTTAGCTACGGCTTCTGCCAGCATAGTTTTTCCCGTACCCGGAGGACCGACTAATAATAGGGCATTTTGGATTTCTACACCCGCTTCTGCCATTTCTTTGCTTATCTCCGGGTCGAGCTGAAGCTCTGTATGCTCCCGGAGTTTTTCCTTCACAGCCTCCAACCCTCCTATAGCCTCATATGTCACGTTTGAACACTCATTGACCACAAATTTCTCTGCTTTGTATTTGTAAGAATCCAGAAGTTCTAAAATATCGTAACTTTGCGGATTAAGGTCTACTTCCTTGCCAGGAACTATTACCTCTTTTGGAAATCGATGAGGTCTCGGAATGACGTGAATTATTCTATTACCGCCATCAATCGAGACTAACACTTTGTCTCTTTTTTTCTCATATTTTACTACATAACCTCTGACCGCCGGAGTAGATTTAAGCTCTTTATGAATCTTGTATAGCTCATCAGTCGCCGTTTTTCGTTCTTGTTCCACCCTTCTATGCCCCAATCGAAGTTTATAAATCGCCTGTTCATACTCTATTAATCGTTCTACCTGCTTTGAAATTACATGTTCTGCAATCTCCATTTCATCTGTATAACCTGGTCGCTTTTCTTCTTCGTACAGCTCATCCAACAATTCCTCTTTTCTATCGGTTCCTACAAAATTAGCGGTCGCCATGTAAAGACTCACCTCATATTATAATCCGATGTTGTTAGGTATACAAATAGCACCCCCTAAAAATGTTCGGTTTTGTCTAAAAACTCGAAGAAAGTTATGCTTTTTGGCATCAGCCTACGAGGAACTTTTTAAGAAGAGAACGTTTGTAGTATTTTTCATTTTTGTATCACCCCCATCTTCTTTCTTTACTTCTTAACCTATTGAGCATAAATTCTCTTTGCAATTTTAGAAGTCTTCTCTTCAAGACTCGCGAGTTCTCCTTTACCCTTATATAAATATTCCATCGCCATCTCCGTACCTATAGTATTCGCCCAGAACATACCCTCAGAGGTGAGTTCGACCTCATTCTTCCCGAGTATCATTTCCCCTCTATCCACGGAAGTTTCTATCGTTTTGGCAAATGCCTCAAGAGGATCAAAACCCCACCTCCTCATTGGCTCTTCAATATCTACCCTTCCGTATTGAATTTGTGATACGCACCAGAGTACAGGAATAATATTTCTAGGCACGCTAAAAACGTTTCCCTGTTTGTTCTGGATGTATTTTTCACTTGTAGATTTATGATTTATGAAACAATCAGCCAAAAAGCCCGTTGCCCCAGCGCCTAAACCGAGAATATTTCCCAAACTATTGAAATAGGTAGAATAGCGGAACTTGTCCCGCCCGTTTGAAAAATGATTGATATTTACGTGATTATAGCCTTCATCTTCCAGAAAACTCTTTGCGTTTTCAAAACTATTCATTGCCGTTCCGATTGGAGGCTGCTCGAATTGTCTGGCTATTGCCGTTTTGGGCGCATATATCAAAGGATAAAGAGAGATTCCATCAACCCCTATTCCCACCGCTTTTTGCAAATCCACAATTACATCCCTCATCTCTTGTCCCGGCAGATCATACAAAATGTCTATTGTAAGAAGCGGAAACATCCCTCTCGCTCTATTTAATTTCTTAACGACTTCTTTACCGCCTCCTCTCCTTCCAAGCATTTTTCTTAAACCCAGATTGAACGTTTGAACCCCTACACTCAAACGATTAACACCTAATTCCAGAAGCAAGTTCATTTTATCTTCTGTAAGTTCGCTTGCTGTTGTTTCAACACTGATTTCTGCATCGTTATCTATCTTAAATGTATCCCTCAGACCAGCAAATAACAACTTAAGTTCTTCTGAGGATAGAGATGTTGGAGTACCTCCGCCTACATATATGGTTTGTATGGAGGAAAAGTAATCGCTCCACTCGCTCGCTCCGTCCAGAATCGCGTCCACGTATTTCAGCGTATTCTCTGTGGGTAACTCTTTTGTAAGAATGCAAAAAGTGCATCTACCAGCGCAGAAGGGTATATGTATATATAATGCACCCTTTTCACCGCCCTTTTCCCTTAATTTGTCGAACAGCCATTCAATATCCCTCTTTTTAAGATAAGGAAAGAATGGGAACAGTGTATCATGGTGTGATTTTAGCCATTTCCTTGTGTTATTATTATCCATATGTCTTCCAATTTTATTTAGAACTATTCTTTGATCTTATTGCTCGTAATCCAAAATCCAACTTCGACATAAAAAACATACTCGCTTCTGTATTGCTGGCGTTGAAACGATCAATATTAAATTCTTGGATCACCGGTGCCATAAGCGTCAAACTCCGCATCGCTACAAACATCAAAACCGCATAGATTGTTACTTCTTTATTGTGACTCATTTTTCAATTGACAAGAAAAGAAAGGACCGGGCATTTAAAATTTTATTGCATTTTTGAAATTATTTATTCCCTCCTTCATCCAACCCCTCTCCTTTCTCCCGCTTATCATTCTCCTTATTGCATCTGCACGCTTTACCCCGGCAGCACCCACCACCACAATTGCAGCTACTATCGCACAGCGCAAGTGCAAGCAAAAACGCCATCTTCTCAACTATCTTTTTGCCTTCTTTCATAATGTACTAGTGTTAGGTTGTTAGGTATACAAATAGCATCCCCTAAAAGAGTTCGGTTCTGTCTAAAAAGCCGAATAAAGTTGGGTTTTTGTAAAAAACCGATGATTTTGTATTTTATCCTAAATTCTAATTAATTTCGGGTTTCTTCTTTTTTCTAATCTTGTTAGGGTTCATTATTTATGTCCCTAACAGCTATACTAATCCCTACGTACAAAAAAAGGAGGATAGCTAAAAATGGTAAAGGTAGTTTTGATATATGGTTCGACCACGGGAAACACGGAAGCATTGTCGGAACATGTAGCAGCAGGACTTGAGAGGGGGATGGCAGAAGTCACGGTAAAGGACGTGGCAAAAGCAAGTGTTGACGAACTCGCGAATTATGATGCGATCGTATTTGGGTGCTCCACCTGGGGCGAAGGCGATTTGCAGGATGATTTCTTTGATTTCCACGAAGCGATGGACGGGATCTCGCTGAAAGGTAAGAAGGCGGCGGTTTTTGGTCCAGGAGATAGTGAAGACTATCAGGATTCGTTCTGCACGGCAGTGGACATCCTCAAGGAATCGCTAGAGGGTCATGGTGCCGAAATCGTTGCTGAAAGCTTCAAGATTGACGGAGAGGTTGAGCCTGCATTTGAAGACGCCGAAGCTTGGGGATTGAAGGTTGCCAAAGCACTTTAGCTTTGCTTTAATCCCGGTTTTATTTTTTCTACAAGAAGCAAAGAAAGAAAAGAAGATATGGACGTATTTACACACCACCTTCTGGAATATAAGAAAGGATTAAGAACCCTCGTCCTTCATACGACAAAAGTATCGAACAGAGATGCAATTAAAAAAAAACTGGAGAGGGCAATGATAGCTCATTATATTCAAACGGTAAACCGAACGAAGATAAATGTCTTCTTCGGACATTCGATCTGCATAGATGTAATCAAACAGATGAATTTTACATCATTGTCAAATCTGACCGATGATGAGGACTTTATTCTTGGTACGATGCTGGGCTATGATAGATTAAAGCAATGTGAACGTTATCTTAAAAGGAAGCGGAGTAGCAATAACTTGCCGAGCTGTAAACTTAAGACCCTATCCATCCCCAAGACCGAAGCGATTAGGGCTGTTGGTTGATTGGATATAAAGTAGGGAAAGTCATAATTACTGAACTTTTTACATACATGCATCATTCAGAAGAGTTAGCTGGTCTTATAGGAACGATATAAGGCCTTCCACCGTGATTGTTCACTTCCACTTCAACATCATAAACGTGCTTAATCTTTTCAGGCGTCAGGACCGAGGCAGCGTCTCCGGCATCAAAAATCTCGCCTCCGTTCATCATGACTACTCGATCAGCATATCTCGAAGCAAGATTCAGGTCGTGGATAGCCATTACAGCCGAGATTTCCTTCTGCCTTACCAAATTCCGTATTATTTCCATCACCTCAAGCTGATGCTTTATATCCAGGTTTGAGGTAGGCTCATCGAGGAGGAGAACATCTGCTTCCTGAGCAAGTGCTCTTGCAATGGCCACCTTCTGCTGCTGACCTCCACTGAGTTCGTTGAAGTCCCGCATAGCAAAACGTTCGATTCCCAACAGTTTCAATATCTCCTCAACCTTTTCTATGTCCTGTTCATCACTGTGCCATCTAAGATGCGGACGTCTACCCATGAGAACGGTATCGAAGACAGTAGCAGGAAAAACGTGTGCAGAACCCTGCGGCACATAGCCCATATGCCTGGCGATCTCAATCCGGCTCATCTTTTTTATCTCTCTTTCGTCTAGCAGTATGCTTCCATTAGCGGGCTTTAGAATCCGGTCTATGCATCTGAGCAGCGTAGATTTTCCCGCTCCGTTTGGACCCACTACGCCTAACATCTCCGATTCCGAAAGCTCTATACAGATATCCTTCAGTACATGCACACTTGCGTAATTAAATTCCAGTTCTTTTATTTTTAGTTTCGCCATTTTTTAGTTCACCAGTATCCCCCCCTCCCTCTCAATATCAGGTAAATGAAGAGTGGAACGCCCAGATATGCGGTCATTATACCCACAGGTAGAATAACCGGTGCCATGATTGTCCTTGCCGCAGTGTCTGCGGCGACAAGTAATATCGCTCCAACTAGACCAGATGTCGGAATCAGAAATCTATTATCGCCGCCTATAACCATGCGACATATATGTGGGGCGACCAAACCAACGAATCCGATTGTGCCGGTGAAGCATACGATACCGGCAACTAAGAGTGATGCAAGCACCATCGTAATGATTCTAGTGCGCTCTACCTGGACACCCAAGCTTTTAGCTGTTTCGTCTCCTGCACCCAGCACGTTAAGATCCCACGATTTCAGTATAAGCAAAGGAACACAGCATACTAGTACGACAGATACGAGTGACAGCTTTGACCATGAGGCCCTTCCAAGGGAGCCGACCATCCAGAATATCGCTCCTTTCACCGCTTCCGCTTCGGCAAAATATTGTAGCGTCATTGTCATCGCAGTGAAGAGATACATCATTGCAATGCCTGCCAGGATCATGCTCTCGGGTGTCGCACCCCTACGACTTGAAAGACCGAGGATAATGAACGAAACCACTAATGCGAAGGCGAATGCATTTCCTATTACCAGATATTGCCCACCGACGAAGCCGGCACCGGCAAGTATGCCAAGAGAAGCGCCAAATCCTGCGCCTGATGCAATACCAAGCGTATAAGGACTCGCAAGCGGATTTCTCAGCACTCCCTGCATCACACATCCTGCAACACCGAGTCCAAAGCCCGCAGCAACGCCCATTAAGATTCGAGGCAGTCTCAACTTCCATACGCATATCTCGGCAAGTCTGCTCGACTCGAAGTAGTTGGGTAAGAACCGATGAAGAAATGCGGAATACGCATCCCAGATCGATACATTTGCCGAACCGAGAGATGCCGCTAAGCCCGCGAGAATAAATAGTAGTGGGATGAGGATAAGAATAAAGGTTACTTTCCTGCCGATGAACTTCTGATATTGTTCCTTTATCGTACTACTCTTCCCCGGTACTGTTGCCATTATCTCTTCTACCCAAAAATCTTTATCTAAAAAGTAAAAGTATTAGGTTAACAAAAAACATGCTCTAAAAATACTCGGTTTTGGATAAAAACTGAATATAGTTAGGTTTTTGAGAAAAAGCCGATGATTTGGAATCTTAACGAAGCATAAATAAACCTGCTAAGGTAGCAAGCATAAGCGCAAATCCAACATTGATTTCCATTTTTCTTCACTCCCCCAATCGCTCACACAGAAATATCTTAACAAAATCTATCAGCCCGTAAGCCTCCGTAACGACTTTCAAACCGTGTTCTCGCAGCAACTCCTCAAGGTTTCGTTTCGCAAAATCTCGGTAATAGTTGCTCTCATAACGTGATGTAAATGACACGTGCAGCCATCTATGCAATTTGTTCTTCTTCTTAGCCACCCACAACATTTCTTCTGACAACTCAATCCCCATGACTTCATAACCCCTTTTCGCAAATGCAAACGCCTGTGTCCGGATTCTAGTGCAGACATCCAGAATTTTTATTTCGTCTCCTTTGTCAATCAGATCTGCAAAATAATGTCACCTAAAAATGTTCGATTTTTAATAAAAACCGAAAGATATTGGAACTACCTATACAAATCTACCATCTGACCTCTTTTTATTTACATTGCGTGATTTCCCGGTAAGCCACCCTATTCGCTTTGCCATTCGAGAATCAAAATCAGGAACGTAGGGCTTTATATCTAACAGAGGACTCCCACCTAAAATGTCTACATCCTGAATATGGAGTATGCACCCTTCAACTTTGACACAACGCACCACAGAGATACCGATGGGATTAGGTCGCCCAGGGATTCTTGTGGCAAATACTCCATGCGTATTCTTATCCAGATATGGTGTGACCTCCAATGAATATGAATAGCCATCAGATAGATGAAAATGATAAATCAGAATAATATGCGAAAAACCTTCAATGTCCTTGAGACCCGCACAGTATTTCGGGAATACCTCTACGGTTCCTGCAACTCCTTCGGCACCTGTTGGTTGTATGGGCATCCCTTTAGGATTCTTGAAAGGCGAGTGAATAATTCCTATTGGTTTGTACACAATTTCATTCATTTTTGTCATTTTTCTCTTCAATCCCTCTTAAACCTGTATACTTCACCGCGTTGCTCAATCAACGTGAATAAATTTCCCTTTGCAAAGAGGTCCATAAAATCTTTCTGGTTGAGATGTTCCGCGGTAGCAAAGAGAAATCCATCTGATTTCAATACCCGATGTAGTTCCTCCAACAATTTCACCTTATCACTTATCATCTGAAACACATCGTATAATAAAACAACATCTACACTCCCATCGGGCAATCCTGTTTCTTGTGCTGAGAGAATCGTTTTGATGTTAGCGATTCTTTTCTTTTTGATTTCTTTCTCAACTGCCCTTATAGCCAGAGGATGAATATCTAAAGCATAAACAATGCCATCATCGCCAACCAGTTTTGCCGCCGGGATACTGAAACTCCCTATTCCACATCCGTAATCCAAAATAGTTTGTCCTTTCTTGAGTTCCATCTCACGTAAGGTTCTTTCTGGCTTTTTAAATATGCTTCGCATGGTTAAAACCGTCTTCATTATTGCAAAGCCAATGCGGGGCATCTTCTGCTTATCCATTCCACGTTTGAATATCAAACCCCGGAACATCAAAATAGCCACGATGAATTGAGAAACTGCAATGCATTCAAATATCATAAATATTGCCATTTTCTCCGTCAGAAACATTCTGAGCCCTAAATGGTGAATCATAACAATTGGGGTAAGCGGAATGATAATTAGCGGTGCCGTAGCAGCCAGCCAGTGCCATACTGACTTCTCCGCACCCGCATATTCCTTGAGCGCGAGAATGCCTATACTGATCGTTATAACTCCTGCGATTAGCCCGTATACCACTCCACGCGGGTAAACAAGACCATTTATATACCAAATTACTTTGACTGTAGGATATAATAAACCCAGTAAGATATAGAGGGCATACTTTTTAATTATTCTCATTTTGTTTGTTTATTTTTGTACTTATTCATTATGTATTTCGTGCTTTTAACCCCAGAAACGTATATTCAATAAATAAACGGTATCACTTTTTGTTTTCCTCCCTCAGTAATCCTCACACCCCTTTCAGAACTCTTCATGAAGCAGCTTCTCTTCTAAACATGCTCAGTCCTCTATATGTTGTAATTCCACAGCTACCCCGCACTTGGTTCCAGTGTCGGGAGAACGAGTACGTGCATGCTGACGCATATCGCAATAATTATCAGAATAACCTTGACGATAAAATACGGAACCACGACAACGGCTGAATATCCTATCGTCAGGCTTAAAAACGCAATCATCAGAATCTTGGTCTTCATCGGAATCCCCTTTCCCTCGTGCCAGTTTTTTATATATTCTCCAAACCAGCGGTTTGTGATGAGCCAGCGGTACCATCTCTCCGAGCTTCGGGCGTAGCAGCCGAGAGCGAGCAGGAGAAAGGGCGTGGTAGGCAGGATCGGCAGAACTATCCCCACGCATCCAATTATCAGGAATAACGTGCCCACGATTCGCAATAGCAACCCTGCCGCTGTGTTTGATCGTTTATGTCCTGTCCCCTCCCTTTCATTGGTATAACCCGGCTGCGTTGCATCTCCGTACCGCTCGTTTATCAATTCCCCTTTTCTATCGGTTCCTACAAAATCAGAGAACGCCATGTAAAGACACTCCTCCTATTAACGTCCTATTCAACGTTTTGCGTATAGCTAACATTCTTTTTACCCGTTAAGCACACGGCTTTTGTGTCATTCCCGATTAGTTCTGTTTCTTCAACCGCAAAACCTGCCTCATTTATCATTGCCGCAAGCTCGTCTTGGCTGAAACTATTATTATTTGACGGTAGTTTACCGAATTTTTTTAGATAACGAATCACCAGTTTCATCTTTTTTAACAGGCTCATCCCATGTCCTGTAACATCAACGATTACAATCTGTCCATCGCTGCTTAGAACTCTGTGGCTTTCCTTTAGCACTGCAATTGGGCACTCTACAATGTGGGGCAGGTTCACCAGTAAAAGTGCATCGCCATGAAACGTCCTGGCAAGTTTACCCCAATATTCATGTTCACTTCCTGACATTTTTATCTCATTCTCCGTTCTAATAGGCCGTGGTAAAGACGTTAATCCTATTATTATAGTCTGATGTTGTTAGGTACATAAATAATAACCCCTAAAAAGATTTGGATTTAGCTAAAAAACCTAATAAAGTTAGGCTTTGATAATAAAAACCCAATTACCTTAGGAAGTAGTGTAGTGAAAAGACCTAAAAAAAGAACCTCCTTTTTCGGTAAACCCTTTTTCTTTTGAACAACAAAGTTGTTCCATCACAAAGTGATGTGAAAAAGGGTTTAAAACAAAAAGAAGGCAACGCCCATTAATATAAACGAAATTCCGGCAATTGTTGTTATTATTTCCCTATTCACTTTATCTGAAATGAATTTACCCGAATAGATCGCTATTACAGAAAGCAAACTCAACGCTATTATGACTCCTGTTAAAACCATTAAGCCATTGTATTGGGTTGCAAACAATCCAGTGGCGATTTGTGTCTTATCGCCCCATTCCGAAACGAAAATCAGGATAAAACCTGAATAGAACGGGTTTTCAAAATGATATTTGGTTTTGGTTACTTCTCTTTTGTTTCTAAATATTAACGTTGCGAATCCAAAAAGTATGAAAATGACGCCCGAAAGCATTTTTATCAATTCTCTGGGTGCAATATTTGTAATCCACTCTCCTGCTAAAATCGCTATTCCGTCTACTATCAGAAAAGCCAGTACTATACCAAGCAATAAGTGCAGGTGTTTGTCGGTTTTTGACGCTAAGAGCAGGGTAGATAGCTGCGTTTTGTCACCTAATTCTGCTAATCCTACTACAACCAAGGGTATTAATATATCTGGTACCATTTTATATCTTCATAAAATAAACAAGTATGCCCAAAATAATTAATACTATTCCTGTGACAATTTTATCATGACGCTCTAAGAAACGCCACTCTATTTTCGCCACTCCTTTCAGACCCAAATTCACCATCAAAACCATGCCGAGAACTGTCACACCTACATATATGACGAGAACAGAGGATATACCAATCCAACCAAATGTTCCAGCGGTGAAACAATAAGCTCCAATTCCAACACAAGGTGAAAGAAATAATGCGATGCCCAAAGAAGAAATTAATGCCAATTTCGGCTTTTTTGACGCTCCTTCTGTTTCTATTATTGGAGAGTGATGCTGACTGGGGTCCTCAAATTTAAACTTAAGTTTAAAATCGAGAAATAGATAAATGACACCCAAAACAACCAGAATCATGGGTGCGGAAAATCTCATTATTAGTTCATAAGTGGAAGAGAGTTTGTAGCCAATTAGACCAAGAAGAACACCAACTGAGATAGTGCTGATTATGTGTGGAATAGCAACGAGAGCAGTAGCTCCTAAGGTCTCTCCGTGCGTCCAATTCTCAGCTTTGCTGACTACGACGATAGGAATCCAGTGATTTGGCATCGGGGCATGAGCTACCGACAGAACCAATGCACCAAATAGAACATGCATCAACTGCAAATTCATATCCATACTTATATTCTCTTTTCCTCCTCAAAAAAGTTGCTCGTTTAGCTGTTGCAGAATCTTCGTGAAAGTTACAATTTCATCCTCGCTTAGCAAAGACATCAACTCCTCGGTTAAATGCTGATGATGCTTGTGGTGATCTTCAAAGGCTTTCTTACCCGCGGGCGTAAGCTCTATTATATACGCTCTTCGATCTTCTTTCGTCGTCCCTCGTTTCGCATACCCTTTCTTCTCCAATCTATCCACCGTTACCGTGATGGTTCCGGTAGTGACCCCAAGCTTCTCCGCCAGCATCTTCATCTTCATTTCACCATGAGCACCCAGGATTTCAATGGCGTGGGTTTCTGAAAGCGTGAGGTCACTGGATCGTATTACCGAAGTTTCCCAGGAAGAGAACCGGTTAAAGAAGTTAATCATCTCATTCGTTAGTCGTTCCACATCGCCACCGCTCATTTTTTTTCATCACTTATTTAGATAATCATATTGTATAGTATTTAAACTATTTGGGTATTAAAATACTAAACCCTTTTCTTTCTATGGGGTCAAAATAAGGTTGGATTTTTAGGTTACTAAAATCCACCCACTGCATCGCATTCTACCTCTATGTGTTGAATCAGAGGTTCCTCACTAAAAAGCGATAGTGATATATAGTAGTGGAAC
>JAYEJE010000085.1:0-2295 GCA_034660415.1 Methanobacteriota archaeon
TAGCACATATAAGGTTATGCCAACGCCCATTATGATCAATGCAGCCGTAAATATTTTGCCGTTTTGTGTCTCAGGAACTATATCGCCGTATCCAACAGTGGTAACAGTTGCGATAGTTAGGTATAAGGCATCAAAGGGGGTGAGCCCTTCGATATAGATAAAGCCCACTGTCCCTACCACAGCCACCAAGAATAATAAACAAATAGCGATTTTTGCGTGTCGTATTGGTTCCATGTTTACAAATTTTAAAAAGTAATTTCATCCTTAAATTTCAAGTCACAGATGAGCTTGAGGTATCAATTTATTAGCGACACTCATCATTGCTTTGCCAATCTTATCGCCGTGTTTGGCGAAGAAAGAGCCCACGATCGAAAGAATAATCACGTAAGCAACGACAAGCGAAAGTAATAGCTCAATCGAAGGTAATAGCTCGGGAATGCCTATCATGTTTTCCATTACAACCATAATCAGCACAACAGAAAACTCACCCCGTGGCGTCGTGTATGCCCCGACTCGCAACCCCGTTTCAAGCGAGCCATGCAGTCTCTTCCCGATGATTGCACCACTGACAAACTTTCCAACGATAGACAAAAATATGAGTGCTAGGAGTGCTAGGACAAAATCTGCCGAGTTCAATGCTGCAAATTGAAATTGAAACATCATACCAAAAGAAAAGAAGAAGATGGTGAGGAATAAGTTCTTAAATGAAATGATGGTTCCGAAGAGCTTCCTGAAGGACTTGACTCCCGATAGTGCAGAGCCTAAGAAAAATGCAACTATCACTTCCGAGATATGGCAATGCAACAAAATACCCATGAGATATGCGAGTGCGGGAAATCCGAATATGAGTGCGAAAATAAGCAGTATTGGTATTTCATCATCACGCTCGAATAGCGGCGCGATGAAGTTGCTCAGCCTTCTGATGAGCGCTAAAATGAATACGATGAGTAGCAAAGTCGCAGCTAAGGACACGGGAATCATGGCGAGGCTGCCTGCCATAATAGAAGTCAGCACCACAAGCAGGATCGCCAGTATTATGTCCTCAAATACCATCAGCCACACGACAGTCTCTGCTTCCGGGTAGATCAACCGCTTGTTCTCTATCAGCGAGGAAATGACTATTGCGGAACTGCTGATATATACTGCCGATGCGAGTATGAACGCCTCTACCAGGCTCAAGCCAATGACAAGCCCCAGCAAAAATCCAACGCTGAAATTCACTGCGAAGTCCGTACAACCCGCAAATAACCTTCTGGGCTCTTTTATGCCTTTGAAATTGAATTCCAGTCCTATATAGAACATCAAGAGGATTACACCGATCTTACCCAGCCACGAGATGAAGTCGTATGACGCATCGGAAGAGATTAAGTCGAAACCACTCTTTCCGAGTATTATTCCGGCGATTATGTATGCCGGGATCGATGCCTGCCTTAGATATTTTGATGCCAGCCCAAGGGCTAAGCACGAGACCATTACAATAGCTAAATCCAGTAGAAAGTTCATTTAGTCAAGTCCCAGAATCTCTTGCTGACATGCCTTTATTTGCTCTCTCTTGCCTACCGCCACTATCAGGTCCCCCTCTTCAAAGACCATTTCCGGCGGCGGGCTGACGATGCTCTGTCCCTTTCGCGAAATTGCAACTACCGTGACACCGGTTTTTTTACGGATTGCCAAATCCTCGATGCTCTTTCCTACTACATTCTTTGTTACCGGACAGAGATGGATGTGTATTCGGAGGTCAGAGATTTCAGAAAAGGAGACTTCAACATCTTCTTGCTCTATTGTGAGTAACGCTCCGGTCAGAACGCTTCCGAGACGCCGGGCTTCTTCCGAGGTCAGCCTTGTAACCGAAGGCTTATCAGCATCGGATTCTAAGACATAGAGTTCTATCTCGCCGGTCGTCAAAAATATGACCGCTACTTTATCGCCTTTTGGGCTTTCTATCTCATACTTCGTCCCTATCTCCGGAAGTTCGGATATTCGCATGCTGTTTCCTCCATCTGTTTCAATATCCCCATTTACAACTTACTCCTACAATAGCAAAAGCTTTGCTTAACTTTTAATATCTATTTTATATTTGATAATAGCTCATGAATATCATCAAAATCCATCTCTGAATTCCCATCCTCGCCATGTCCTACTAATATTTTTATCTTTTCAGTATAAAATATCTTTATTTAGACAATGTCGCAACAAGAAGATAACCCGTTGATTGTACAAAGTGACAAGACAATCTTGCTAGAGGTAGATAACTCAAGGTATGAAGATGCAAGGGACACAATAAGTGGGTTTGCC
>JAYEJE010000086.1:0-2289 GCA_034660415.1 Methanobacteriota archaeon
AATGATACACTCCGACACTAAAAGAACAACTCTTCTGAAAGAATTCATAAACTTGCTTGAAGATGGATACTCAGTTGAAAGCTGGCTTACAAAACTCAACTTTTCCAACCCCATAATGACGCCATAGGTTTAAAAAGTCATCGGCGGATATCTTACCTTGAGAATAAGTTTGTAGCACCACATCAGTAGAAAAGAGAAATATATTCCGTATCAACTCCGTTTTATCTATCTCATCTTTAAAAAGCTCGTCTACAACCTTAATCATAAATGGAATCCAGGGTTTCTCTTCATTTCCATATTCCCAAGATTTAAAAAATATTGTTTCATAACCCCTGCCCTGTAATATCTCCTGCATAATCTGCATGAAACTGGTTTTCCCTGAACCCCAACTTCCAAAAATACCAATAGTAAAAGGCGTGTCTCCCTTCGATAGACTTTCTAAGGTGGCGATGACGCCATCTGCATAATCTTGAAAACCAAGTTTGTCCTCGGAAAGCCCCACCGCGACATCTGAGAATTTCGATACCATGTTATTATAAGAAAGATGTTTCTTTGGTAAAGCTTTCGTATTTCTAAAAACCATGAGATTCCACAAGATTAACACAAGAAATTAGGGTTAATAGGGGTAGGATAGCCAATAGGTTATTAAAACCCGATTCCTATTATTGTTTTCTATTGAAAATCTGTGCAATCTCGTGGTTTGCTATGTTTAAATATTTCCATCACAATTCATCTTTTGGAGAAAAATTTACGATTGGTTTTTACAATGAAAGAGGAAGCGGAGATAAAACGGATATGTAACGAGGTCATAGAGCGGATAAGACCGGATGATGCAGAGCGGGCGAGAGTAAAAGCCGTAACAAATCGTATAATCGATATGATAAACCAGAAAGCATTGGAGCAGGGTATAGAAGCCCATGCAGTATCCGTAGGCTCAACTGCCCGAAATACATGGGTACGTGGCGAGACGGACATAGATATTTTCATCATGTTTCCAGATGACGTGCCAGAAGAGGATTTAAAGGAGAATGGGCTCGCACTAGCAAAAAGCATTTCCGATAGGTATGAAGAGCGATATGCCTCGCATCCTTATATACACGCTTACTTCTACGATTCCGAAGGAAGAACAGAGTACAAGGCGGACTTAGTGCCCTGTTTCGCGGTAAAAGACGCATCTGCGCTCAAATCCGCAGTTGATAGGACCCCGTTTCATAACGGATATATTATAGAGCGAATACAGGGGCTTGAGGATGACGTGCTACTGCTAAAGCTATTTATGATGTGCTTGGATATTTACGGCTCAGAGCTAAGGAGAAAGGGTTTCTCTGGCTATCTCTGTGAATTGCTAATCCTGAACTATTCTTCGTTTGCGGAGCTATTATTAAACGCATCACGGTGGAGATATGGCGAAAGAATCGATCTGGAAGGTAAAGGCAAATACAAAGGCGAAGACCCGCTTATTGTTATAGATCCCGTAGACCGTAACAGGAATGTAGCGGCTGCCGTATCGGACTATTCCTTCTGCCGGTTTATAGATGCCGCAAGGGTGTTCCTGGCACAGCCACAGATGTCATTCTTCCTACCCCGTGTGGCAGACCCGATGCATGCAGAAGAATTCGTGAAACAAGTAAAGAAACGGGGCACCGAGTTCGTGATGGTCATGTTTGATGCGCCTGAAGTGGTAGAGGACATATTATTCCCGCAGTTACGAAAAGCAGAGGTATCTATCACAAATATGATAGAACGTGATGGATTCAAGGTATATGGGAGCGATGTAGCGGTAGAAGGCGGCAAAGCGTTTTTGCTATTTGAATTGCTCATCTGGTCTCTACCGCGGCTGAAGAAGCATGTGGGTCCTCCGGTTACTTCCAAATATCATTCTGAACAGTTCAAAAGTATATATGCGTCTACTCACCCGATATTTATTGACGACGGTAGGTATGCAGTAGAAGTAGAGCGGAGATATACCGATGTAGTCAGCCTATTAAAGAACGAGCTGATGTCTTGCAGTTTGGGCAAAGACGTATCGGAATCAACAGGCCGTGGCTATGAGGTGTTAAGGAACGAAGAGATAAGATTCGTTGCTGGCATTGGCTATTTCTTCAGGAGTTATTTCCGTGGAATTTGATTGAGAACTGCTATAAATTAGAATACTTGTAATTTCATCTCTGAAAAACACCACCCATATATTTATGATGTTTTTTTTTAATGTAAATGTCAGGTCGTGTAGAAACACCGATTTGTATGAAAAATAGACCCGATATAGCATTTAAATGTAAATTAAAAGCA
>JAYEJE010000087.1:0-11864 GCA_034660415.1 Methanobacteriota archaeon
TTTGTTGATTAGCGATCTAAAATAAAAAATAAAAAAAGAGAAAAAAACGACAGAGTTATCTCCTCCTTTTCCTCTATCCACTTCTACTTGCAAAAGGCACAACTGCCACCGGAAGCGCCGATACTGCAGCTCATGCGGTTTTCAGCGTATAGTTTTGACCAGCACGTCTGACAAACCATAATTCGTCCAAGTTCTTTGTGGTCCGCTTCCATTCTACTCCCTTCATTTCCACACAATTCGCATTTACCCATTTTGTTCTCTTCCTGCTTCTAATTAACCCTCTCTACACTTTACTTTCTCAGTTCTTCCAGTCTCTTCTTTATCTGCTCTAACTGGTCCCCAAGCATCTGTGCCTGCGATTCGAGCATAGAAATCTCCTGCTCTTTCGGCACTGCTGGCATGCCCATTGGTGCAACAGGTGCGCCTGCTGGTGCTTGCTGCTGTATCCAAGAAGCAAACTGCGGCATCTGTCCTGTCTGTGTGAGATACTCTGCACCCGGCGGCATTCCCGTTGGACTTCGTCCTATCCAACCCGGAGAGTATCCAAATCGCATCCAGCCCGGCAAACCAGTCAGATAATACATGTTTCTCCTTCCATATCCACCCATTTTTTTCTTATCACCTCCTAAATTCTTTTACGGTCTTGTCATTTTAGACCCGCATTTTGGGCAGGTCTGCTGATAGCATGGTACCCCCGTTGGATGCGGCATGGTATAGCCACAATTTGGGCATCGGCATTCTCCGCTGGGGCCCAATCCGCTACCACCCATTCTTCCTCGTCCTTGACCTCCTCGTCCTACTCCTTGACCTCTTCCGCCTCCTCTACCCATACCGCTCATCTTATCTTATCCACCTCCCGTAAGAATAGGGATAGCCATAATATGGCATTGGGTATATCCCTGGAGCTGGAGCTATTGCTCCATACATTCCTGTCCACCACCTTCTGGGAAGCCACGGGAAATTCCTGCAGAATGGATAAGGGTTGCCCATTCCCATACCTCTTCCGGATCCAAAACCAGACCAAAAACCTCTTCCAAATCCTCTTCCTCTTGCCATTTTTTTCACCCCCTTTTAAGTTCTTCCATTCTCTTCTTCACTTCTTCCAAATCTTTCGCCAGTCTATTTGCCATGTTCGATAGTTCTTCGATTTCTTCTTCTTTCGTTCGAGGCGTTATTGGTGCCTGCGGCGCTTGTGGTTGTGGTTGCGAAGGCACCGTTTGCTGCATGCCAAGTCCCATGCCTCTGCCCATGCCTTGCCCTCTACCGCCGCCTCGTCCTCCACCCATGCCAAATCCGCCACCTGGAGCAATAGCACCCATACCTGCATGAGCAGAAACTGTCGAAGCCCCCGTCTCGTTAAGTCCACCAGTTTTATACATTTCAACAGCTTCTTGAACCGTGCCATACGCGCCAGTTGCAATTTTCACACCCGCCGTGGAAAGCACCTGAAAGGCATTGGGGCCTATATTCCCTGATATAACTACATTCACCCCTTTATTCACAACGGCTTGTGCTGCTTGAATCCCTGCTCCTCCCGGTGCGGTAATGGCTTCGTTTGCCATCGCTTCGAACGCCATCGTATCTGAATCAACGAACACAAAGTACTGGCACCTTCCAAACCTCGGGTCTACCTGCGCATTCCGGTCTCCCGCTGTTGCGGTTACACATATCTTCATCTTTCATCTTCTCCCTTTTTGTTTTTTTTCTTCCACATGTGAATATATATTCATATGAGTATGTAAATGTTACTTCTTCTCTTCTTTACCTTCCACAAATGCCTGCACATTTTCCACTATCTGCCCAAATGCGTCTTTTACTTTCGACTCCTTTTGCATGACAAAGGGCGTTCCGCTATCCGCAGCTTCTACCATTATCGGGTCTAACGGCACTCTTCCAAGAAAAGGCACTCCTAACTCCGCCGCTGCCCTTTCTCCGCCTCCATATTTAAAGATATTTGTCTCTTTTCCACAGTATGGGCACATAAACCCACTCATGTTCTCTATTATCCCTATAACCGGCACCTTCAGCACCCCGGAGAAGTTTACTGCCTTTCTTGAATCTAACAATGCTAAATCCTGCGGTGTTGTAACAATTATCGCGCCATCTACATTCTTTATCAACTGCGCAACACTAAGTGGCTCGTCGCCCGTCCCCGGCGGAAGGTCAACAATTATGTAGTCCAGCTCACCCCAATCAACATCTGAAAGGAATTGCCTTATCGCATTCATCTTCATCGGTCCTCGCCAGATGATTGGGGAATCTCTGTCTGGTAACAGAAAACCTATGGACATCGCTTTTAGCCGTGGTGTGACTAAAATAGGCGACATTTTTCCCCCTGATGTCTCTGGCCGCTTGTCCTCTATCCCCAATATCTTTGGAATGTCCGGTCCGTGTATATCAGCATCCATTAAACCCACGTCTAAACCGCTCATAGCGAGAGCAAAAGCAAGATTTGCTGCTACCGTTGTTTTCCCTACACCCCCTTTTCCACTCATCACCATTACCTTATGCTTTACCTTTCTCATGCTTGTATCAACTGCTTCTGCTTCTTCTTTCATCCCTCTTTTCCTTTCTTCCTCTTCTCCTTCATCCATATTTTATTTATCACCCCTAACAAGCCCTAAACTCATAAAAATACCGCCTTCTAGCCTTATAGCTTTCCCTTCAACAAAAGCTTCCGCTATATATTCACACTATTTGGTGATTAATATTCTATCCCTGAAGTTGTGCCACCTATTTTATCCCAATAATGCTTGACCTTCTCCATGTGAGTTGCTATATCTGCCATTTCTATTATTCTATCCGCTGGCTCTCTTCCGCTAAGAATGATGTCAGTATGACCTCTTTTCTTTAACAACTCTAAGACTGCCTCTTCTGTTAAAAGCTCGAATTTTACTGCGTATAATATCTCGTCCAGAACCAAAAGGTCGGTCTCTTTTTCATCTAGCACTCTATGAGCGAGTTCCAACCCCTCTTTAGCCTTTTTGAGATGTCTTTTCCGCGATTCTTCGTCCTTTAAAAAACCTGGAGTCCCGCAAAGATGTATCTGGAGGTTGTCAACACTTTTTAGAAACTGATATTCTCCGGTAGTTGGCCTTCCTTTCATAAACTGCAATATCACTACTCTTTTGTTATGACCCAACGTCCTTATGGCATGACCGATAGAGGCGGTTGTCTTTCCCTCTCCCTTTCCATAATAGACAATAATTTTTCCCTCAATTGAGTTCATAATTATTATTTAAAATCCCGCTTTATAATTATTGAACAGAACTTTCAGGTCAGTGATAAGTCATTTTAAAAAATAAAAAAGGAGAAATTAAAAAGCAATCTCCTACTTACACTTCCCGTTCAAAGGCAACCCAGGTTTCCGTTGTTGAAACCTCTCTGCTCTGGTGGAGGAAATCAATTATTACTTCCGAGTTTTCCGCCTCGTAAATCCATACCGCGTCATACCTGCCCAGTGTATGATACACTTGCAGGAACTTGACGCCGGTGGGTGGATTTTTAAGTAGCTCGTCGCCGAATTTCTTCGCATCTTCCACCATGCCTGAATTAACCCTCACGCACGTTATGAACAACATCTTTTTTTTTCGACCTCCCTATATATATCTAACGATTGAAGTATAATAAAGTTAACATGCCGTCAAGTTGGTCTTGCGAACCCACAGATAGTGTAGTCATTTTATCATACGACAGCATAGCATGTGCCCGAAAAAGCACTATAAACAATAATAGAAGACTTTATATGTGTAGTGCATATACACTACATATATGACAGAACGCAAGACTTTCATCCGCAAGATCAAGCAGGGAGATAAAATCAGATATGCTGAAGTATGGAACGAACGACAGGGAAAAAAGGTAATTCAACATCATGTCCGGTATTTAGGGAGTGATCCAGACAATCTCCCGGATCCGAGTTCGTTTGACATTGAAACAATTCACTTTGGATACCTGGCACAACTGATTCTTAACGATACACTCTCTGCTGATGACGTTTATCTCATGCTCGATGGGATGGATAAGCCCGTAAAACGTAAAGAACTCAAAGAGATTGTCATCCGCTATAATATTGCTGAAAAAAAAACTCGCCTTCATCTGGTGTTTCAGAGAAAAGGAAAGAGCAGTGCGCAATCTGTGGTCGAAGATTAACAGTCCGCTACACCTACAAACGACCAATAATCTCTCTTCATGGGGCAAAAACTACCCGGGTAAAAGTCATGGCCTGTAAAAACCATCCTGGCGAATGTATCTCGATTCATGATGAGACCGAAGCACCACTAATACCAAAATGCAGCACAGACCTGAATGTAACCATATTAATTGGACTTCTCCGTTGGCGTATTGGGATGAAACGGCATGAAATACGGGCATTTCTCAGGACAAAGGGCATCACCCTTTCAACGGGGACTATATCAAATCGCAGCCTTGATTTCCTCTTGCTTTTCAAGCAACTCCACGAGGCTAAAAGGGCTGAGATAAAGGCATTGATTGAGCGCAAAGGCGGTATGATTCTCCATATGGATGGAACCCATAGGTCCGGCGGAAGAGTTGTCTTTGTATTACAGGAAGGACACAATGGTATAGTACTCGACACGGATTTAATTCCCTCTGAAGCCGAAGAACATGTAAAACCCATCCTATCAAAATTTAAAAAGACTTATGGCTCACCGCTTGTTATAGTCCGAGATATGGCAAAAGGTCTCGCGCTATGCGCCTCAAATATCTTTCCGGACAAGCCTCAACAGATATGTCAGGTGCATTTCACTAGAAACCTGGAAAAAGACCAGGTAACCGAGTATCACAAGCGTTTGAAGCACTCGATGGTTAAACACCGGCTTACTCCCAGGTTAAGAGCGCTGCGCAACGCAGGAAGTGGAGACAGCGACATAAAGAAGCTTCAACAGCGGTGGGTGCATATAGCCGTTGATTACTTGCTTTATCCCGTAGAAAAGCATGTTAAATGGATAAGCCGTCCAATTTCATATATCGTTCAATATTATCGGATTGAAGAGGTATCTAACCTTGTTAGCAGGCTAATCCGCTGCAACGCATCGAAATATTTTGTTTACAAACCATTGATGGAATTAAATACATGTTTAAGGGATGTTCTGAACGATTCAGAGGTGTTTCGGCATTATCACATCTTGGATAAGACGTTAGAATGGTTGGACGAGTTGCGTGATAATCTGCGGATTAGCCGCAAAACCCATTTGAAAGACTCCACACCGGACGATATTGACCTTGAAGAAGTTACGAGGAATACAAAAGCAGTATTGGCTAAAATCTGTGAAGAGGGTCGAGAACTGGGGGGAAATTTTCCTCAAATTGCATCTGCGATCAATAATGCCTTTGAAAGCCATTGGGAAGAGCTATTTGTCCCTGATCCTATCTTTAATGGTAAAAAAGTCGCGTTCCGGCGCCATAATAATGGGTTAGAGAGTAGCCATCGCAGAATAAGAAAGGCGATACGAGAGCGTACTGGCAGGTCGGAAACGAATAGTGAGATGGAACAATTTGGAGACATGTTAGCAATCCTCTCAAACTTATGGAACCCGACTTATCAGAAAGAAATATTACATGATGTGAAAGACCTTGGTTATTCCTTGAGTCCGTTTATAAAGGATCTTCCAAAACTACGAAAAGAATATCGCAAATCTAGATCGGGTCCCCAAATACCAATTGCTGATGAAAAACGGATGGGCATTCTGGAAGATTTTATACACGTTTTAGAATCTGCTAAATCGTCCGATGAATTGGTCGATACTCTTCAATCTATACTAGGCGTAGAGGAGGATATGGGGGCGGTTTGCGTATGCTGAAAAAATCCAAGCCTATCTTGACGGCATGGTAAAGTTATGTTCATTTCTACTTTTTTAATTTTGAAATTGGGATTTGGGATTTTTCAAGACGGAATTTTTGTTTTTAATGAGACACAATTTCCAAGCTTTACACCTATCATTGAATCAATGAGCGCAAAAATTGCCGGCAACCAGATTATATCACTCCGAGACCAAAATATTTTATATCTTTTTAATCTTTTATAAATTAACCATCACATAAATCGAAAGGCGAGGTATCAAAATGAAAGAGGCGATGTTCTATGAGAAACTGGAAGGGAACGCGGTTAGATGTCACCTATGCCCACATCATTGCAAGATAGACGAATCGATGCGAGGGATATGTGGGGTTAGAGAAAACAGGAGTGGTGTCCTCTACAGCCTGGTTTATGGAAAGGTAGTTGCGAGAGGGATTGATCCAATAGAGAAGAAGCCGTTCTTCCATTTCTATCCAGGCTCTGAGGCATACTCGGTTGCTACGGTTGGATGCAACTTCAGATGTAAAAACTGCCAGAACTTCGAAATCTCTCAGATGCCTAAGGAAGACAAGAGGCAGATAGTAGGAGAAGATGTATCTCCTGAAGAGATTGTTGCGACAGCTAAGCAATATGGTTGTAGAAGCATCGCATACACTTATACCGAGCCGACCATCTTTTTCGAGTTTGCTTATGATACCGCTAGACTGGCCCATAAAGAAGGAATATGCAACACCTTTATCTCGAACGGGCATATTACAGAGGAGGCTATACGCACTCTCGCCCCTTATTTAGATGCGGTAAATGTAGACCTGAAGGGGCTATCTGATGATTTGTATCGCAAAATTTGCGGTGGGCACCTGAAACCTGTCCAGGATGCGATAAAGCTATACAAAAGCCTCGGTGTTTGGGTTGAGGTAACAACTCTGGTTATACCAACGTTGAACGATTCTGAGGAAGATTTCAGAGGGATTGCCGAATTCATCAAAAGTGTAGGCGTGGACATACCCTGGCATATCTCACAGTTCTATCCTACATATAAGCTAACTCATCTCCCTCCAACACCTGTTACTACCTTACGTGAAGCGAGGGGAATTGGGCTGGATGTAGGGTTGAGATACGTGTATGAGGGCAATGTTCCGGGTGAGGGAGGGGAGAATACGTACTGCTACCAATGCGGAGAGTTGCTAATCCAGCGCTATGGATTTCAAATCAGGGAGAATAAAATACTAGATTCAAGATGTCCAAGTTGTGGTGCCAGGATAGATGGGATATTGTAAGTTTACGAGAAATAAAGCGAAAAGTATTTATACATGGATTTGTAATCTATTGGCATGGTTAAGTGTCCAAAATGTGGTAGGGAAATAAAGGGATATGAAGAAGGATGGGATTGTTGCCCATACTGCGGGGCAAAGTTATTCGTTGATTGCCCTTTCTGCGACCAAAAACTTGAGGAGATGTGGAGTTACTGCCCCTACTGTGGGAAACCCACGCCGGAAGATTAAAGTTTTCCCTTTGGGTGACAAATAGTATTCTGGCACATCCTTTCGTGCCTGGTAAGGAGATAGCGGAGGCTTTAATGTTCCTATATATATCCGCTAAGGTAATGGACTGGTACAGTAGCTACAATAAATGTTGTTAACACCAGCAGGGTAAAGAAAGCTTAGGAAATATCTTTAACAGAAGTTAGTTCAGCCATTTAATACCTCTAATAATTATGAATACTTCACTGTATTTCGTCTTGTTCTGCTTTCTATTATTTCAATGATTTCCCCCTCAACAAGGGAAGCAATAACAATATAAGGCAGCAGCACGACCACAAATAATACCCCAAAGTAATAGAGAATTATTCATGCCCTCTTTTTTCCTCCATTGTAAGCCAGAAGACTTTCTCCTGGTATTTCAACTTCTTTATTTTTCCGCTTTCCTCCAGCCGTTTTATACTATCGTGAATATTATATTTCTTTGATAATGCTTTCTTTTTGAAAGAAAGGTTTCTTAGCGTGTCTATAACCTGCTCTTCCCTCATAGGATGCCGTCTTATTATTGCTAAAATGGCATCTTCCGGGTTTGTGAATCCCTCAGTGGAAAATTCTCCAGTCTCCTCTTCGGTAATATCCACTACATTAGCATCATTAAGAATCGCATGTGCTAATGTGATGGCTTCTTTATCAGGGGGTACCGCCCAAGGTTCCGCAGGTGGTCTTATCGGGACATTTATATACGTTCGATTGGGCTCTATCTTCTCAAGCCTGCTTTTTAGTGCTTTTAATTCTCTTTCTGAGTCATTTAGCCCCTTTACCAGCATGACTTCTACCCATATCTCACCGTTATAATCTCGCCTGAATCGTTCCAAACCTTCGACAACGGTCTCAAAATCAAGCCCGCGATGTGGTCTGTTTATCTTTCTGTATGTTTCGGCAGTGCCGGCATCGAGGGAGGGCATAACAATATCTGCTTGTGAAAGGTCGTTTCTCACATCTTCTCTGTAAAGCAGGGACCCGTTTGTATCAACAGCTATGGGTATATCTGCTATCTCTTTAGTCTTCCTGATTAGCCAGCCAAGGCTTTTACATAAAGTCGGTTCGCCTTCGCCTACGAAGGTCACAAAATCTATTTCGCTATGGTTACTTTCTACTTCTATTACTCTTCTGATCTCGTTCAACAACTCTTCTGGAGGGAAGAAGTCTTTACGCTGATTTGTCATGTGCGTTGTCCTGCCAAGCTGGCAGTAGACACAGGAATAGTTACAGGTTTTGAATGGGATTGGGTTAACGCCTAAAGAGCGACCAAGACGCCGTGATGGAACCGGTCCGTAGACCATTTTCATTTTATACATCTATGTACTATTATATGTCACATCATATTAAACTTTAGCCGCCCTAAAAAGCAAAAAGATCTTATAGAAGCCCCATCCATGCCACGCCCGGAATAAATCCCGAGGCATCCCAGTTATTTTATCCTTCTCAAATCCCCTAATCAATGACACTTTTATAAGCATAAGTCCTGCCAATTGGCTTATACATCTTTGTAGCTTTCTGTTTAAGCTCTGATCTAATATCTTCTATCTTTTTGTGAACTTCTTTCGTATAAAACCTTTCACCGCATTTCTCACATACACCGGCTTTGACTCTCAAGATTGCCACATCGTTTCCTCCTTTAACAATCTTCTCCACTTCTTTTTCTACTACTTGCCCTCCACAAAGGGGGCAAATTGGTGTTAACATTTTATCTTCTCCTTATCTTATGGTCTATCCATCTATCCGGATCTGGAATATATCCAGTTATGACAATTGCAATGTCATGCTCAACCGAATATGCCCAAACACTGTGTATATGCCTTTCTTTTTGGTCTTTGCCATATACAAGACAGCTTGGAAAGGGTTTATCGTCCGGGTAATCTTCAATTATCTCGCCGTGTAAGACAGAATGAAGCAACTCTTTGTCCAATATCTCATCGTTTGCGAGTTCCTCATCTGCATGGTCTGTCATGTTAATCCTACCTTTTACTATCGCTGATTTTATCTTTTCTAATATATCCATTTATAGCTTATCTCTATTAAAAAGTTTGTGCCCCTTTATAAATTTCACTTTCTGAAGCTTTGTTGTCATTTCACAACGGACTTTCACTTATCTCGATATTATTCTTCTCAAGATCGGCTTTACACACATACACTTTTTTGTGCTTAGGTAATGTACACAGTAGTTCAATTTTCTTATAATTTGTATCTAATAAATGCTCTTTAACCTGAAGATGAACTTCATCTCTCTTTTTTGGATAGGCGCTCAAAAGAGAACCTGCTGAGATATGAGGCTCTTTTTCAGCGATTCTTTTAAAACACATTCTTAATGCGGTAAAAAAATAGGAATTCTTATGAATATCTTCTAAAGCCTTTAAAGCCATTGTGCAGTATATCTGTGCTTCTTGTTCAAATAAACCTTCTAATCCATGAACTTTTTGGGGCCTACCTAAAGAGATAACTAAAGCTCTCGTTTCTTTTGTAATCCATCTATTCGACTGAAGTTGATCTAACATAGGTTCAAGGTCCTTATCAGTTCCTCCGATAGACTTATCAACGTAGATATTTCTTACGACTCCTTCAATTGATGGAATAAATGTTTTAAATGGAGCGGGCATATTGTGCCAGAAATGAAGAATCGCATCGGAATCAGACGGGAAGATAAGAATCGTTGGGAGAGAAGAACGCTGTTAACTCCAAAGCATGTAAAGAAATTAAAGGAAAATTCTATAGATGTGATTATACAACCTTCCAAAATCCGTGCATTTTCGGATGAGGATTATAAAAAAGCTGGAGCGACTATCCAGGATGATCTATCTTCATGCAATGCGATCTTCGCCGTGAAAGAAATACCCCCAGATCTATTCGAATATGGCCATACATATATATTCTTCGCCCACGTCATAAAAGGCCAGAAACACAATATGCAGATGCTGAAAAAAATGATGGAACTGAAATGCAATCTAATAGACTATGAAAAGATAACGAATGAGAAGGGAGCTCGCTTGATATTCTTTGGTAGGTGGGCTGGATTGGCTGGTATGGCCAATACCCTCAGCGCTTACGGCGAAAAATTAAAAAAAGAGGGAATGTCCAATCCATTCTCCGAGATAAAACATACTCATCAATACGAAAATCTCGCGGAAGTAAAAGAATCCATTTTAAAAGTTGGAAAAAAAATTGAGGAAGAAGGTTTACCAAATGAAATCATTCCGATGGTTATTGGCATAGCTGGATACGGCAATGTTTCGAGAGGATGCCAGGAAATATTGGATTTCTTGCCGATAGAAGAAATGAATCCAAGAGAGTTGGTTTCTTCAAAAAAATCTTATAAAACAAACAAAATATATAAAGTAATCTTCAAGGAAGAAGATACGGTGGAGCCGCTCTCCGGCCAGTTTGACCTACAAGACTATTACGACAATCCAGAAAATTATTGCTGCAGGTTTTACCGCTATCTTCCTTTTCTTTCAATATTGATGAATTGCATCTATTGGGATAAGCGATATCCAAGATTGGTAACGAAGGGATGGATGCGACGATTATATGAAGATGGAAAAAAGAAGTTAAAAGTTATTGGAGACATCAGTTGCGACATCGATGGGGCGATAGAATTCACCATGAAAGCTACTGATATAGACAGCCCGGTATTTACCTACGACCCGATTGACGAAAGCATTTCGGACGCGGGTAAAGGAGTGGTCGTCATGGCGGTCGACAACCTACCTTGCGAGCTTCCAAAAGAAGCATCGGATCAGTTTGGCGATACCCTCCTTGATTTCATTCCCTCTATCGCCGGGGTGGATTTTTCTAAAGAATTTGATAAATTGAATCTCCCTTCACCGATCAAAAAAGCCCTCATTTTGCATCGTGGAGAATTGACCCCAGATTATAAATATATTGAAAAATATCTATGAAGGAAATTCTAATATTGGGAGCTGGATCGGTAGCGAAACCACATGCCCGATATTTATTGAATCAAAATTTTCATGTCACTATTGCCAGTAGGACGGTTAGCAAAGCGGAAAAAATAGCTGGAAAAAAAGGTAAAGCTCTAGAACTCAACGTGAAAAATGATGAGGCATTGGAGAAGTTGGTCAAATCGGCCGATCTGGTAGTCAGCCTCCTTCCATATATATACCACGTAAAAGTTGCCAATTATTGCATCGAACACGGCAAGGATATGGTGACCACTTCCTATGTCAGCGATTCAATGAACCAACTTGATGGAAAGGCGAAGGAAACGGGGATAATCCTCCTCAATGAAACGGGTATAGATCCGGGCATTGACCATATGTCCGCGATGAAAATCATCCATGATGTTCATAAAAAAGGAGGGAAAATATCAAGCTTTTATTCATATTGCGGTGGTCTGCCGGCTCCAGAAGCAAATACGAATCCTTTCGGTTATAAATTTTCTTGGAGTCCACGGGGAGTTTTGCTCGCTGGAAAGAACTCAGCCAAATATCTAAAAGATGGAAAAGTAGTGAAAGTGTCGAGCGAGAAATTGTTTAATCACTATTGGTTGG
>JAYEJE010000088.1:0-11834 GCA_034660415.1 Methanobacteriota archaeon
TAGTTCCATTATTTATGTTCTGTTCGTTTAACGGGTATTAATATCCTTTTGGATCCCGATTTAACCAGTATCCTACATAATGTATCCTGCATCAATTTCCTTCTTCACTTCCTCCTCCGGGTTAAACCCGTCAAAGACCGAAAGCCGCTTCAGATACCACGAACAAGGTGCTTTCTTCTCTTCTAACCCTGATTCCGCAAGGTTTAGTCTTAATAACGTCAATGCCCCCACCCTAGTCACCAGGATATTAAAACTTTCATACCGCTTAGAGGAGATAAAATGCAAGAAATAATACTTGTAGTTATGTAGTTCCCAAGCCCTTACTTCTATACCTAATTGAGCGAACTCCGCAGGATGCATCAAACGGAGTTCTTCGGGATATACTACGGGCTCATACTTTATCCCTGCCTTTGTAGAACCGCCAGTGTCCCTTGCCTCCACACTATATTCTTTTGCGATGCCTTCCTGCATGATGACTGCGGAATAAAAGGGCTTATCATCTGCCGACCCGCGGAAATCCGATACCACATCAAAAGGGATGGTTTCTCTTGATATGAGTCCGGACTGACTAAAAAGCCTATGAAGCGTATCCGAGCTTTCACTAACGTCTATATCTAGTTCCACATTTATTGTATATGCTGGATGATGAGAAGAGCCGTAGTTTTCCAGCTCTTTTATTCTTATCCCCTTTCGCTTTATCGCTACCATTTTACATCAAACCACAAACATCATTCTCGTGCCGTGTAGGTCCTGCTAAATCGGAACGGCGAGAACTCTACCCCGCCACCATCATAGAATTTCGTGAACCACTCGTAGAAATGCAGCCTGATTGTATGGATGCCTGCCATTATCGCCTCAAGCACGATCACTACCGCATTCCCGGCTACGAATATAATAAAACCTATCACCGGCCCTATTATTGCGATACTACCCCAACACATGAAAGCCAAAAGAATGAACACTTCCATTAACGCCGCATGGCATAATGCTAACGCGAGAATACGGCCGTAAGAGACGATATTCGCAAGAAATCTGAAGAGATTCTCCAGCACTGCATCTATTAAACCATCTATAAGAATGATGATATAGTCCATGCCAGATAGCTTCTCTCCCTTTTCCGCTTTACCGTGCTTTTCATGTCTCAACTCTGAAACAACCTTGAAAGCGAAGAGTATAAGTACAGGGAGTGCTACTAAAAAAATCAAACCTGCCTTTAGTTCAATATGAGAAATAACAGTAGTGACGAAAACAGCAACACCTTCATCTATCCCTACAAGAGAAGAACTGAGTAAAGCAAGTAAGAAATAGAGAGTCCCAAACAAGCACCAAATCTTTACTGCCTCCCATAAAACACCAAACATGTTTCTGCTGGAGACTTTGTTTATCGCACTGAGCAGTAATCCAAGCCCCATGTGTAGCGTCCCTACTAGCATCGTTACGACAAACATAACTGTCACATTCGGGATCGGCTCAAACCACAAAGGCTCGAAAACAAACACCTCGGGAAGGCTCATACCCACAGAATCATGAACCAAATGGCTTGCATACTCACTTAAGCCGAAGAATTCACCGAATAAAAAGCCGATGATCAACGAACACAAACCACATAATACTACTATTACGCCCACACCCCTAATCTCCTTTCCCAAGCCCTTAAAAGCAAACATCAATGCAAAACCAATCGCAAGCAAAAACATTCCATGTCCTATGTCCGGGAACATAAGACCAAAAAGGATAGGGAACATTATAGCGGTAATCAACGTTGGGTCTATGTCATTGTATAAGGGATGACCATACATACCCACTATCGATTCAAAGGGCTTCAGGATTTTCGGATTCTTCAGTAAAGACGGCACCCGCACGTCCTCCCTCTTCGGCTCCTTCACATCGATAACGCAAAATCCCGATGTCTCATCATTTATACCGTCTATTACCAGGTCAACATCTTCTTTTGGTGTCCATCCTTCTATAACACGCGTACGTGCACTTTTACCGAAAAGAACCTTTGCCTTCTCCCTGTTCTCATCTATTTGCACGAGTTCCTGCATCACTAGCAAATCATTAAACCTTTCGTCTCTTATTACCGCTAATTCGCGCTCATTCTCGTTTATACCGCTCTCCAATTCTGCAACCTTTGCATTTAATGCCGCTATTGCATCTTTTGTTCTCTCAGGTATATCGTCCAGCGGAGGTCGTTGCCATATTTCAAAGTCCGCTGCCCTCAGCACTTTCGCTACTGCAGCCTTATCCTTTTTTAAGGTCACAATGATAGCAAAAGATACTTCATCGGTTATGGCCTTTGAAGCAATAAAGTTATTTTCACCGGTAACTTCTTCGAGATTTACACTCAACGCTTCCAAATTCACGCTCGGTAAATTGCCCGCGTGCACAATAACAAATTCCTTTTCGCCTATGAAATCCAAATCAATCTCAAAATCGTCTAATAACGCTAATACGCGCAATATATCCTTTGTATTTGATAATTCTTCTTTTGTGCTCTCATTACCTGTTATTAGCTTATTTACTGTCGTCTCTAAACTATCTAACTCCCGCTCCATCTCAGCCAAATTTGGCGCCTCTACTTTTATCCGGTCTATCTGCTCTTCTTCCGGCGCTTTAAATAGCGTCTCCTTTAGGCTCTTCTTCTCTGCTTCCGCAGGCTGTAAAATCGAGATTATGCTATCTAGCCTTGCCAATAGTTCAGAGCTTTTTATCAGCTTCGTATCTGCCTTTGAGGGTTCTATTAGCCCCTCCCATGCATCTAAGAACTCCTTTACATCTGTAAGATGCACATTACCCAGTGCTTCTAGTCTCTTGATTACTCGATCTACATCTTCATCTAACGTGACAATTCGCAGCTCCCGCATCTCCACTGGTCTAAGCATCGTAGTTCTATATACTCCGTTAAAGTTTATAACATAACAATCCCCATTGTCTCTTCTGCCGATAGATCATTCTCTTTACATACGGAGATAGTACAAAGGTTTTTTATTTCCAGTTCCTTGAGGTAAAGGAAACCTATTATCGTGCCCATATTGATAGGAGCGCCACGTAGTGTATTCTTTATAGTGTAGAAAAATAGATTTTTTAGTACTCGTTCAAAAGGGATAAGTGATTTTTCTTCTTCGTACTCGGGAATGGCACCCATTAACACTTCTTTATATACAGAAGGAGGCAACAATTGGACAACTGTACTCGCATCTTCCGCGGACATCGAAGCCTTTACATTATCGGCATTGAAATCAAATGAATATGTATATGGTAAGAAGTATTTCGTCATCTCCGCCTCCTTTATTCCCGCTGCTTTGCATCTTAACAAAGTCGTGATGTTTATGATGTCAAACTCAGTGCCAATTATCTTTCTTACTATCGCCCTATCCTTGGCACCTAACCCTGTCATCCGCGCCCATATAGCACCACAGAGTTCCTGGTAGAGAGCGCTTTCAAGAATTAATGCCTTTTTACTCGCTTCATATTCTGGAAGCACCACCTCCAACACGCGCTTGTACGGGTCTTCTAATCGCATTATCAGATTCTTCATCGAATCCGCATCCAACAATCCGCTCCTCTTTCGTCCAAAGAAGTCTTCAACCGGGAAGAAGAGTGGCTTTTCGGTTAATACACCTGTAGCTTTCGCTATGATAACGGCTTTCAGATTCTCCACTTCAAATCTTCTGAATAGTTCTTCGAAGAAAGCGTTTACTTTGCCGCGTGTTGACCGCAGCACCATTAAATATTGATCTATTAGCTCGCCCTTAAGCGCCAGCTCTATATTTCGCAGGTCTGTCGAAGGCGCTTTTGTTAACTTTTCCTTATACGAAGTATCCATCAGCGAAGATATAAAATCGTCCTTAGACCCCACAGCCATAAGGTCTTTTAATCGCCCCTCACTCAAGATATCGCTCATTCGCGACATTACCCGTGCATACGAATATGCATATCCTGCTACGCTCATCCTCTCACTATCTATATTAGGGTGTATAATAATAAAGCTATTTTGTTTTTGCGATTGTCTCGTTGTATATAACAGACTTGTTGCCAATTAAATGCTATCTCCACGTAAAGGCTTTTAATAGGATATAGACGATTTTGTCTTAGGCGTCTACAGCAATGCAAATGAAGACGATACCATTGACATGCGCGATTTAACCTACGTGAAGCTGATTTTCTTCGGTAAGAAACCGGAGACGGAGTTAGCAGATGCGAAATACGACGGTAAAATAAACCCGCTTGATTTTATTCAGATAAAGTTGATCATCGTAGGTAAGGAAAAGGAGCTTACAGCTGTCGATACAGTAGGGCGAGCTGACACGATAGATAAGCCGCTTCTGAGACTAGCTGTGCTCAACTGGAATACCCTTGAGGTGATGCGGTCGCTTAAACAGGAAAAAGAAATCACGGGTGGAAAACATTTCATTGCTGCGGCATACATGGCGAAATGGTTATATTCCGAGTTATTTACGGATCTGGATCCGAAAGCGATCCATCAGGAATACCTAACAAGATTCCAGGGGTTAGGCTTCGATTTAGATGAGCATGGTGTCTTTGTTTATCATCCTGAGGTGCATCCGGATAGGAAGTAGGAGCCTAATCATGGTTTGCACGCAATAAAACGAACAAACAGATGCACAGAAAAAACACCAGAGATTAGTAACAAAAATCAAACAATTCAGGAAAAAGTTTTATCAAATGAATATCGAAAAGTTTATCTGGTGTCAATGTTAATATGTTATGTCAAATAGTCACAAATAAAATAGGTGGATAAAGAATGACTCACCATGTTAGAAGGGAGATACTGCCTTTTACTGCAATTGTAGGGCAAGATACGATGAAGAAAGCGCTTATTTTGAATGCTATTAACCCCCGTATAGGCGGGGTACTTATCAGAGGCGAGAAAGGAACTGCGAAATCCACCGCTGTTCGTGCTCTCGCAGAACTGTTACCCGAAATCGAAGTGGTTAATGGCTGCACATTCAATTGCAACCCTTATGATACGCGTGAGATGTGCGACCTCTGCTATGCCAAAAGTACGAACGGAGCAGATCTAAAAGTGACAAAGCGAAGGATGTGGGTCGTAGACCTCCCTCTCGGTGCTACAGAAGATCGGGTCGTTGGCTCAATAGATGTGGAAAAGGCGATAAAAGGAGGGATAAAGGCGCTAGAGCCCGGTATATTGGCCGCTGCCAATAGGGGTATTCTTTATATTGACGAGGTAAATCTCTTAGATGATCACGTTGCCGATGTCATTCTGGATTCGGCTGCGATGTCAATAAACGTGGTTGAGCGAGAGGGTGTCTCTATCTCACACCCCTCTAAGTTCATTCTGGTAGGTACAATGAACCCGGAGGAGGGCGAGCTTAGACCACAATTATTAGATCGTTTTGGGCTGCAAGCAAGTGTAGAGAGTATAAATGATGCCGATAAGCGGGTGGAAATAGTGAAACAGGTGGAAAGTTTTGAAAGAGACCCGGAAGAGTTCAAGGAACGATTCGAGCTAAACCAAAGAGAGTTACGTGATAAAATAGAGCATGCGAAACAGATAGTTAATGAGGTTGCAATTAGCGATGATTTACTGAAACTAACCGCAGAAACATGCATAAAACTCGGTGTAAGAACACATAGGGCTGAAATAGTCATAACAAGAGCGGCAAAAACGATTGCTGCTTTCGACAGCCGGAAAAAAGTTACGTTCGAGGATATAAAAGAGGCAATGGAATTAGCTCTTCCTCATAGAATGCGTAGAAAACCCTTTGAAACTCCTAGTTTGGATAACAAGAAACTTGATGAGATGATGCAGGACACAAAGAAAGAGCATGAAGTGGAGAAGAAGGAGAATACACAACAGCAACAGAAACAGAAACAGCAAAAGAAAGAGAAAGAAGAGCAAAAACACCAGCATGAACATGAGCAACCCGATAAGAACCCGGAAGGTCAAGATGACAAGGACGATGTAAGCGAAACAAAAAACGAATCAGTTTTCAATATTGGCGATCCGATTGATACAGGGGCCGTGAGGCAAAAGCAGAAGAAAGACAAGACATATCGCAGGAAGACTTCAGGGAGAAGGATCCCCACGCTCTCGCTTCGCAGTAAAGGGAAGTACATACGGCATTGTATCCCAAAGGGTAAAATAACGGATGTTGCGCTCGATGCGACGATACGAGCTGCAGCGGTATATCAAAAAGAGAGAGTGGTTAATTCCGATTTAGCAGTGGTAATAAAAAGTCGGGATATTCGTGAGAAGATTCGGGTAGGAAAAATATCAACAGCAACGATGTTTGTTGTGGACGCATCAGGTTCAATGGGTGCGAACAGGAGAATGGAGAGCGCAAAAGGTGCTGTCCTTTCTTTATTACTGGATTCGTATCAACAAAGAGATAAGGTTGGTATGGTCGCATTTAAAGGAGATCGGGCAGATGTTTTGCTGCCTCTATGTTCAAGCAGTGATTTGGCAGTTGAGAGGTTAAAGGAACTCCCGACAGGAGGGCGAACACCCTTAGCTGCCGGTTTGGAACAAGGTTTAAATCTCCTGATGGCGGAAAAGCATCGTGACGAAGAAGCGATACCAATTCTGCTGTTAATTTCCGACGGGCGTGCAAATGTGTCCGCAGGAGGGAGCAAAGAGCTAGAGAAGGAGCTGTTAACGCTTGCAGAACAAGCACGAGCTAAAGGTATATACGTGATTGTCATTGATACAGAAATAGTCAGCGACTCGTTTATTCCGATGCAGCTTGGATACTGCAGAGCGATAGCAAGCTATTCCGGAGGGAAATATTATCCGATTGCTGATTTGACATCGGGGGCAGTGCGGGATATTATTATCAGTGAGCGAAACATGTTAAACGATCTGCAGACTGTTGTGGGCTGAAAATGCTGTGAAGGCGGTTATAGCGGAAGAGATGACAAGAAAATAAATTATTTTTTGGACACGGATTAACACAACACTTTTTCTTTTTTACAAAAAGAAAACCTGTGCTAAAAGAAAAACATCAGGAATGTTTTAGTCAAGGTTTTTACCGAAGGTAAAAAAGTTGTGTGTAAATCTGCGTCCTAAATTAAATTTATTTATGGGTAGAAGTCATACTTTATATACAATGGAAATATACAATGGAAAAAAGAGGGAAGATGAGATGGAAGATCTTGACGTTATTGCTGTTCTTAGCAACTGCTGCTTTTCTTGCGGGCACGGTTACGGCGGTTCCGGGCACAGATGGAGTGACAAGGTCTGCGCCCGCGGATCCCGTTCCGGGTGCCGAATTCGATGTAAAGCTAACGATTAGCGGTGAACGTCCTCAGGTGGTTGGTATTGTGGAGACGATTCCAGAAAGCTTCGATTTTGTAAGTACATCACATCTCCCTGACCAGTACGATGTTTCCGGCCAAAAAATTGTTTTTGCTGTGATAAACGAAACGGAGATACTATACAGGGTTAAAGCGTCTTCTTCGGGTGTGGGCACATTTACCGGGACTTGGATTGATATGCTAAGCCAGAAGGAAGGAGCTATAAGGGACATCACCGATGTCGTTTGTGCCGACAGTGCGATAGAAGAAGTACCAACACCTATGCCTGTTGTTGCAACACCTACGCCTACGTCTGAAGTGCCGGGATTCGAACCGATCTTCGCATTTGTATCGTTCTTGATAGCGTACCTATTTGTATTTAGATGTAAGGGGAGTGATTCCGAATGAAAATAGTACCATACCTGTTAGTGTTGGTAATTCTTACGTACTGGTGTGTGCCGATGGCGGTTATGCCGACAGGAGCGCAAGAGTTAGTAGTTCCTGGTGATAAAGACGGTGATAAGATTGTGTCAGAAGATGAACTTGCTGATTCTATCATGGCGTATCTGAAGGGTGAATATCTTGGAGAAAACGTGGAGCACCTGGGATTAGATACGCTGAGGGAAGCTGCGCACATCTATGTTTATTATCCGAGGACCATCACTGATTCTGCTGGTAGAACAGTAACGATATACATGCCGATAAAAAGGGTAATCACACTTACAAGCGATAGTGCCGAAGGCATAAGAATACTCGGAGCGGTTGATAACATCATAGGTGTAACAGATACGATAAGAGTAGATGGCAAGGACTATTTCCCCGAGTTACGGGATAAGCCATCAGTTGGCACATGGAAGGAATTTAATTTCGAGAAAATTGTAGAGCTTGCATCGGATAACTCAGGGGTCATTATCCCGGATATAATTGTAATAAGCTACGTATACAAAGTTTCCGGAGTTGAAGGGGGATTGAGCCCGTTCGATAATATTGCAGTACTTGGACTCGATCTTTATAAAAGTGAGACCCTTGAACACGAATTAATAAAACTCGGATACATCATTGAACGGGGAGAAGAGGCACAAGATTTTGTTACTTGGCGTCATGAGAAGGAAGATGCAGTTAGAAACGCAGTATATGGCCATAAGAGGCCGAAGGTGTATATAGAAAAGGGCGGCTCAATAGGAACAGGAGAACTTGGCACTTATGGCGAAGGTTCTGCATTGGATGCGCTCTGTGAAATAGCTGGTGGCGATAACATCGCTAAGGGGATCGCAAAGGAATATCCAAAGGTTGATTGGGAATGGGTAACAACAGAGAATCCTGACATCATCCTAAAGTCCGAGCCTAAAACGTTCCTCGGGCTTACTGGCGATGCCGAAGGGATAAGAGAAGAAGTCATGAATCGTATTCCCGGGGACATATCAGCGATAAGAAATGGGAAGGTACACGTATATACACGTAAGATCACTTTTGGTTTAGAAAGCGTTGTTGGCCTTACCTATTGGGCTAAGATGTTCTATCCCGACTCCAGTTTAGATCCGGACGCGGTATACAGAGATTATCTCGAAAAATACCAGGGCTTGGAATATCCGGAAGACAAGATGGTGGTGCTCCCGAATGTGTGAAGAATACCTGTTTTGTGTTTGTAATTTGATGCTTGGTGCTTGTAATTTTTACTGAGTTATGCAAGTATAAATATTTTTTGCGAATGACAGATTTAAAAATAATCTTAGAAATGCCCTACACACATACCTTACACCGGTTGCTATTCTATATTACTTCTAGACATTATTGAAGCCCGAAGTAACAAAAAAATCGAAAAATTTATATATATCATCGAATCTTATCCTCATTTGTTGTATGAAATTAACAAAAAAAAGGGGGTGCCAATGATAGAAGTATGAGTAAAAGAAGAAAAGATAAAATTGGAAAAGGGATTTTAGTAAATGGCGCGGTCGTCTGCATCGCAGTATTGGCTATTAGCCTTTCGCTAATACCCGGTTTGGCTGCTCAGGGAGACGGAGCTAGTGTAAATGTCACTGTAAATGCGCCAGAGTACGTATCGGGAACTTTTAATGTGGACATAGACGTGGATAGCATTACATGTTTCAACTCAGGGCAGTTCGACCTTTCTTTCGATTCGGGCGTGGTGAACGTGAACGTCGTTGCAGATGGAATGTTAGGCAGCGAAATGATACCGGTAGATAGTTGGGAGTTCGTGGATGAGGGCACAATAAGGGTTATCCTTGAGGTCTCGGGGATCGCAGGTGTTAACGGTTCCGGTAACTTAGCGACGATAAGCTTCGATGTGGTAGGAAATGGCGGAGAGAAAAGCGTATTAAGCATAGCCAATGGACTGCTGGTGGATACAGAAGCGGAAGAAATACCCACAGAATGGATTGATGGTCACGTTACTGTCGGTCCAGTAAAGGTAGAAGTGAATGCGCCCGAGCTGGTAGAAATAGGAGGAAGCTTTGAAGCGAGCATAGACGCAGATAGCATTGCAAATTTCAACGCAGGGCAGTTCGACCTTTCTTTCGATTCGGACGTGGTGAACGTGACCGACGTTGCAGATGGGATGTTAGACGGCGAAACGATACCGGTAGATAGTTGGGAGTTCGTGGATGAGAGCACAATAAGGGTGATCCTTGAGGTCTCGGGGATCGCAGGTGTTAACGGTTCCGGTAACTTAGCGACGATAAGCTTTGAAGTAGTTGGGATGGGTGGTGCGGGAAGCGTATTGGACATAGACAATGGAATGCTGGTGAATACAGAAGCGGAAGCAGTGCATGCGGAGTGGTTTGATGACAATGTTATCGCTGGTCCGGTAAAGGTGGAAGTAAATGCGCCGGAGACGGCAAAGGCGGGCGAGACTTTTGTCGCAAGCATAGACGTAGCGGACATTGCTGATTTCACCATAGGTCTGTTTGACCTTTCATTCAATTCGAGCGTAGTGAACGTTACTGAGGTTGCAAATGGTAAATTAGACGGCGAAACGATACCGGTGGATACGTGGGAGTTCGTGGATAATGACACAATACGAGTGTTGCTATATCATAATGTGTCGGTGATTACAAGCGTAAGCGGCACTGGAAATTTAGCGACGATACGCTTTGAAGTAGTTGGTAAAAGTGGAGACGAAAGTGCGTTAGACCTATCCAATGGAATGCTTGCCAATAACGAAGCGGATGAGATACCCGCAGAGTGGATCGATGGCAAGGTTACTATAGGGGAATAGAGAAGTCATCAGTTACAATCAAAAGAAATAGACAAAACGTGACGGTGAAGCAGACAAGACAGTAAATGCAGAGCTTTTGTAAGCTCTGCAAGTTTTCTGGTTTATGCAAAGGAGGTATGATGGATTGAGATGGAAGCGATAGGAGAAGTTAGCAGAGGGGGCTGTATGTTGTCAAAGGTGGGCACAGTAGTTTTTCTTCTCTTAGTGGCAATAGCGTTTGTGTCGCTCGCAGTTGCGCCAGTAATGGCACAAGAAGATGTTGTTACGGTTACGGTTAATGCACCTGAGTTGGTAGTAGAAAAAGGGACTTTTGAGGTGACTATAGATCTGGATAGCATAACAAATTTCACTACAGGGTTGTTCGACCTCTCTTTTGATCACAAGGTGGTGGAGGTGAAAGATGTCGAAGATGGCAACATAGATGGAACAACGATACCGGTAGATGAGTGGAAATTCATGGGGCGTGATACAATTACAGTGTTTCTTAACCTCCCCGGCGATACAGTAGTGAGTGGTTCAGGCTATTTAGCAAAAATAAAGTTCGAAGTAGAAGGTGATGAGGGATATGAGGGCGTATTGAAGATATCGAATGAGTTTCTTGGAGGGATTGCTGATGGACCAAAAGAAATACTAGCAGATTGGATAGACGCGACAATAAAAGTAGGTAAAGAAGAAGGGGAAGAAGAACAACCACCACCCAGCATAACAGCATGGGAACCTACGGGAGAGGCGGTAAGCAGTACAGAAGGCGAATCAATAACTTTTGAGATCTCCGTAGACCAGGAAGTAGATATAAGCTGGCAAATAAATGGTACCGAAGTGCAAACAGATGAAGGCGTAACGAAAGCAGAGTTTACGAGGAGTGCAGTTGCTGGCACATGGAACGTATCGGCAATTGCAACGAGTACAGAAACTGGCTTATCAAGTATGCACACCTGGATATGGTCCGTGACGGCGGAATCCACAGAAGCGTCTGAAGGAACGTCGACACCAACGCCTACACTGGCGCCTGGAGTAACACCTACACCGACACCAAAAGCAACGCCAACTCCAGGTCAAACGGTAAAAGCAACGCCAACGGTAAAGCCAACTTCTACACCTAAATCTAAGGAGACAACACCGACACCCACATCAAAAACGCCTGGATTCGAAGCGATATTTGCAATAGCGGCGATGTCTGCGATTGCGTATATTCTGGTGAGGTGGAGATGAGATGAGAGACGGGAGAAGGGAGAGTGGGGAGAGAGAGGAGAAAGGAAATAGGGGGAGGATACAGAAGAAGAAATGAAAAGGAGAGAAAGTTCATTTAGTGAAG
>JAYEJE010000089.1:0-11830 GCA_034660415.1 Methanobacteriota archaeon
ATGTAGCCCATATATAGGCTACGAGTATATAAAGCTTTTGACTGATTAGGACTGAGTAATGTGCCTTAGATTGCGAGCTATTGTAGATACAGGATATCGTAGCCTATAAAACTCATAATGTCAGGTTCTAAAGTGGGATATATCAAAAGGAATGCTTTTATACTCTTCATGCGTAATCATAATTGTTTGTGTTCTTTTAAGCATATGAGACACACCAAGTTCATAAAATACATTAGGATTTTTTCCTGAGATATCTGCAATAATTACTGCTGATTCTTCTATAGCTGCTACAATGTCGTCTAATAGAGGATTTGGAGTGAAAATTTCGTCAGCCCTCTGGACATCTAAATCAAATTCCTTGCAAACCTGCTTAGTACATAATTTGTAGACATCGTTTGCGATTTCATCATTAAATGGCATAATTACAAAAGCTTTCTTCATTATTGTCCTCCTAATTTAGCACTAAATTCCGTATAACGTTGAATAAACGATTTTAACTTCGTTTATCCACGACTTTTGACGAACTGTCCCTTTGAGCATTTACCCTTCCTTTTACAATAGTAGCCGAAGAATTTTTATCTTATCTATAATGCTATTGCTTACTTAAGTTTCAGAATATAAAATCTTTTCGAATCTTAACATTCACACACCCTCACAAAATTACTCAATACCTGCAACCCTTTCTTCGACGACTTCTCAGGATGAAACTGAACGCCATATACATTCTCCTTATTCACAACCGCAGCCAATTGCACGCCATACTCTACCGTTGCTACCGTAGCGTCATCATCTCTCGGCACACAATAATAAGAATGTACGAAATAGAAATAATCATCATCCGTAATCCCATCCAGCAGTTCTGAATCCCTTTGCAGGTGCAGATTGTTCCAGCCCATATGTGGTACGCGCACATTCGCGGATAATCGAACCACTTCACCGGGTATCAACCCCCACCCTTTTTCATTGCCCTCTTCGCTAGCGTCAAACAAAATCTGCATCCCAATGCAGATCCCAAGTACAGGCATGCCCGATTCTACAACCTCTATTAACGCTTCAGAAAACGGTTCTAGGTTCCGTATGCAGTCATCAAATGCACCCACGCCGGGCACAATAACGCCTTCCGCCGCCCTCATATCCGTAATATTATCGACCGTAATCAGCATCGGACGATCATACACTCTTTTCAACCCGTTATATATGCTGAACAGATTCCCCATCCCATAGTCTATTATTGCGATCAAACCTTTTCTTAGAAAGAAAAGCTTTACCAAAAGAAATAGTTTTTCTTTTAGCACAGGTTTTCTTTTTGGAAAAAAGAAAAAGTGTAAAGAAAGCTTTACCAAAGAAACATTTTTTCTTTTTTCTAAAAAGAAAAAATGTCTAAAACTAGTGGGGTTTTTTAATTCCTCCTTCCTATCATATCCTTGCAAGTTCGTCAAAGAAGATCTGCTCAGTATCCCACGGGCCAGGACTCGCTTCTGGGTGATACTGCACGCATTTGATACCTAAATATGTGTTCTCAAAGCCTTCTACCGTATCATCATTCGCATTTAGCTGCGTTAGTTCCGCTATACCGTCCATCGAATCGATATCAACAGCAAAACCATGATTCTGCGCTGTTATGTATACACGGCCACTTTTGAGGTCTTTCACGGGCTGGTTTGCACCCCGATGCCCGAATTTTAGCTTATACGTGTCGCAACCAAGCGCAAGCGCTATTATCTGTAAACCAAGGCAAATACCGTAAATAGGTATCTCACCGGCGATTTTTTTTACCACGTCCATTGCGTTTATTCCACGTTTCGGGTCACCGGGCCCGTTTGAAAGCAGCAACGCATCGGGTTCCACATCCTGTATCTCGGATTCACCGGTGTTTGCCGGGAACACGAAAATGTCCAAATCCCTTTTTGATAAGTTCTTCAGTATGTTCCTCTTCACACCCAGATCAAGTACCGCTATCCTTTTACCATTCCCTTTTATCCTGTAATGTTTCTCGCACGTAACCTGCTCGATCAAATCAAGCTCGGATATATCTGGTTGAGCCCTTGCGAGTTCTAATGCATTTGCTTTTTCTTCATCGCTGCAATCCTCTACCACATTCAAACATGCTTTCATCGTGCCGTATTGTCTCGTCTTTATCGTCAGCATCCTCGTATCTAGTTCGCATATCCCTGGCACTCCTTCTTCTATCAAGAACTGTTCTATACTTCGAGTATTTTTATAATGTGAAGGGAAATCGCATTTCTCTCTTACCACAAAGCCTTCTACTTTTATCCCCTCTGATTGGAATTTAGCACCGCTCACGCCATAATTCCCGATGAGCGGATATGTGGGCATTAATATCTGGCCCTTATACGAAGGGTCGGTCAGAGCTTCTTCGTAACCTGTAAACGGGGTTGCAAATACGAGTTCGCCTAATGCGGTTCCTTCCGTGCCCCAACCTTCTCCTTCTACTACTGTTCCATCTTCAAGTGCGAGTATTGCTTTCATTGTCTGTATCATATTATCATTATCGCCACTTCTAAATTGGTTTTGTTTCTTCCCCCCTGTATCATTCATCAACCCTCCAGATTCTTACTACAAACTCCTGGTCTCTTTCTTCAAATTCGGGCTCTTTGCCTGTATGCTCTTTTAGAAGCCTGGTCATTCTTACAATACCGGTCCCTATTTGAGTCATATAGCCCATCTTTGCCAGATAGGATACAATAAGCGGATTCCGTTCTGAATGGACACCTAGCTTTATGTTCTCTAGTGTTATTCCGTTTGGTAATTTCCCAGGACTCATAATCTCGAGTCGGTTATCAAATATAAAGATGCGAATTTGGCTTGTTATATGATAATCTCGATGTGCAACAGCATTAACTACTACTTCACGTAATACTTCCGTTGGGATTTCCGGTTTCAGTTCGTTCTCAAACCCCTTAATAGTTACACGTGTTTTGAGGTACAGATTTAGAACAGTATCAGCAGCCTTTATTTGCTCCTCAAGATTACCTTCCAAATCCTTCTTCTCGAACTTTTCTCCTATTTTGTTACCTTCAAATTTAGCAATCGTGATTTTACAAAATGGGATTTCTTTCTGCGGATTCAATCCGAATAGGAGATAACCACCAACGGTGAAGACTAACTTTTTGTCCTGCCTCGTTAATATCTTCATATTCTCCAATAATTTATTCAGGTCGAGGTTCTCGTCTATCCTTGTTTGATAAAACCGTTCAAAGAATCTTCTGAAGTACCGTATATCTAACTCGTCAATAGAAGTTGCCGGTACTGGTAGTTCGTCATAGTGTATAGAACGTGTTGCTTGGTAAAGTCGCAAGAGTTCTTCTCTGGTTGCCTGCCTTTTTCCAGAACTTGACCTGATGTAATATACACCTCGGTTAGTCCTATAAGGTCTTTCAGGTCCTTTAGGTATATAGATACATAAAACTATTTCTTTATTGATTTTGATCTTTTCTATATTGACCGTGAGAGGGGGCTCACAGTTGTTACGACTGATATTTTCAACCCTCAACATTTCCTTATCTGGATTTGTGACGCCATTGATTTCTTTCTTATCTGAAATCCCTAATAGTATTTTTCCACCTTCAGTATTGGCAAAGGCAACGATTTCTGCAGCTAAATCGTTTGAATGTGCCTTCTCCTCTTTGAATTCGGTGAATGAATCTTCGCCTTTTTCTATTAGCTCTATTAATTCTTTTTCATTCATTTTAACCTTCCCGTAATGCTTTTAACCCGTGTAATACCCTTTTTTGTCAAATTATCTTCGAAATACTCATTCACCGACTTCACTTCCAGTTCCCCACTTTGCATCCCCAATATAGCAGATGCCGCCGCCTTCGCAGCCTGCAGCGTTGTTATATACGGAACACCGAGCTCAATACAAGCCCTCCGTATCAGGGATCCATCTTTATAGGACTGTTTATCCGTAGGTGTATTTATCACCAGCTTTATCTCTTGCGTGTGCATCATCTCTATCACATTTGGAGACCCGTCTTGCAACTTCTTTAGTTTCTTTGCGTCAATCCCGCACTGCCTTAGATACTCCACAGTGCCTTTTGTGCCGACAATAGAGAGCCCCGCTTTTTTTAAGTTCCGTGCGACAGCCTCTATCTCCGCTCTGTCCTCTTCACATACCGAAATGAAGACAGTACTACCCATATCCAACGGCAATGGATTATAAGCCGCGAGTTCCGACTTGAAAAACGCTTTATCGAACTCGTCATCTATCCCCATCACCTCGCCCGTGCTCTTCATCTCTGGTCCTAAAATAGTGTCAACACCAGTAAACCTCAAAAACGGCAATACTACCTCCTTCACTGCTACATGCCCTAGTTCTACTTCATTAACCTCCAGATCCTTTAGTTTATGCCCCAACATCACCTTAGCCGCGAGCTTTGCAAGTGGTAATCCGGTTGCCTTCGCAACGAACGGGATTGTCCTACTTGACCTCGGATTCACTTCCAGCACGTAAACCACATCATCTTTAACCGCCATCTGAAGGTTGAGCAACCCTTGTATCTGCAATCCGAGCGCTATCCGCCGTGTATAGTCCCTTACCGTTTCTATAACCCCCATAGACAATGATTGCGGTGGAATAACGCAAGCGGAATCGCCGGAATGAACGCCCGCTTCCTCTATGTGCTCCATTATCGCACCAATCAGAACCTCTTCGCCATCACACACTGCATCTACGTCTATCTCCGTAGCTTTTTCTAAGAATTTATCTATTAGTACTGGCTTCTCTTTTGATACTCGCACCGCCTCACGCATGTATCTAATCAGCTCTTCTTCGTCATACACTATCTCCATTGCTCGTCCGCCTAACACGTAGGATGGGCGAACAAGCACAGGAAAACCTATCTTCGATACTACTTCCTTCGCGCCTTCCAGTGAGGTCGCATATCCGTTATCAGCCTGTGGTATTTGCAGCCGTAGCAGGAGCTTGCTAAATCTCTCCCTATCTTCTGCCATATCCATGTTCTCTGGGTCTGTACCCATGATTATCGTCTTTGCTCCTAACCGTTCCAGTTCTTTCTTCAGTGGAACCGCTAAGTTGACCGATGTCTGACCGCCAAACTGCACCATCACACCATCGTAGTTCTCCTTCTCTATCACGTTCATCACGTCTTCAAACGTCAAAGGCTCGAAGAAGAGTTTGTCTGAGGTATCGTAGTCTGTGGATACTGTCTCCGGGTTGTTATTTATTATATGCGTTTCTATTCCTTCTTCCTTCAGCGCCTTGACTGCATGCACAGTGCAATAATCAAATTCGATTCCCTGCCCTATTCTGATAGGACCTGCACCAATAATCAACACCTTCTTTCGTGTCGAGGGCTTTAATTCACATTCTTGCTCATAAGAGGAATAGAAATAGGGCGTTTTCGCCTCGAATTCGGCTGCACATGTGTCCACCATCTTATAGGTAGGCAAAAGACATTCTTCTCTTCTGAGGTCGCTTATTTCTTCACTGCTTCGCCCTGTTAGCGATGCGATCCGTTCATCGGTGAACCCCATTCTCTTCGCTTTTCTCTTATTTTCGCGTAGGTTCGCCTTCAATTTCGTCTCCATCTGCACTATCTTATCTATCTTATTTATGAAGAACGGGTCTATGTCGCTCAGTTCAGATATTGCTTTTATGCTAATAATACCACGTTTCAAAGCCTCGTAAATCGCGAAAATACGATTGTCCGTTGGTATTTCTAAAAGCCGCTTCAGCTCCGTTTCTGACCAGTTCTCATAGCCAGCGCCAAAGTCCTTGTCTATGTCTAAGGACCGAAGCGCTTTTTGTAACGCCTCTTCAAAGGTTCGCCCTATCGCCATTACCTCTCCGGTGCTCTTCATTGAGGTCGTTAACGTTCTATCAGCATTTGAGAACTTATCAAAAGGCCATCGCGGTATCTTCACCACTACGTAATCTATTGCGGGCTCAAAGGATGCAGGTGTCTCTTCCGTCACGTCATTCCTTATCTCGTCCAGATGGAGCCCAATCGCGATCTTCGCCGCTACACGTGCAATTGGATACCCGGTAGCCTTTGATGCGAGCGCAGACGACCTAGACACACGAGGATTCACTTCTATTACTCTGTAAGAACCGTCTTTTAATGCTAACTGGACATTGCAGCCGCCTTCTACTCGTAACGCACGTATTATTCTTAGCGATGCAGACCTCAACATCTGATGCTCCTCATCGGTTAAAGTCTGTGTAGGTGTGACCACTATAGATTCGCCGGTATGAATGCCCATTGCATCGAGGTTCTCCATGTTGCAGATCGTAATGCAGGTGTCATTTGCATCACGCATCACCTCATATTCTATCTCCTTCCAGCCAAGTACGCTCTCTTCTACTAAAACCTGATGAATACGCGAAATTTGTAGCCCGTAAGATACTATCCCCCTAAGCTCATCTAGCGTCCTCGCTATGCCGCCACCCGTGCCGCCCAGAGTGTAAGAAGGTCGGATTATAACAGGTAGACCAAGTTCAGTCGCAACTTCTTCGGCTTCTGCTACGGAAGTAACCGTAAAGCCTCGCGGTATCGGCTCATTTATGCGTTCCATCGTTTGTTTGAATCGTTCTCGATCTTCAGCGTCATAGATGGCTTCTAAAGGCGTACCGAGAACTTTTACGTTGTATTTAGATAATACGCCGAGTTCTGCTAATTCGGCCGTCAGGTTCAATGCAGGTTGACCACCCAAACCCGCTAATATGCCGTCAGGGCGTTCCTTCTCCACTACCTTCGCTACCACATCCGCCAGCAGCGGCTCTATGTATATGACCTCGGCCATCTCAAAATCAGTCATTATCGTTGCGGGATTGGAATTCACAAGCACTACTTCCACGCCTTCTTCTCTTAATGCTCGGCAAGCTTGCGAACCCGAGAAATCGAACTCGGCTGCTTGCCCTATTTGTATCGGACCCGAACCTATTACCAGTACTTTTTTGACGTCTTCTGCTTTTGGCACTTTCCTTATTTACTATTCTCTTTGCACAGATAAAAATCTACTTACCGGCACTATTTCTATTTGCTAACACGTTTTATCAGAAAAGAGAGTTCTAAATAGTTCAAAGCGTTCCTTATTGTATTCTTATGCCGTCCCAAATCGCGTGAAAGAGATTAAATTTAACGATGCTGAACCGGAAAGGATCAGCTTTACTCCCGGGTTCAAGTCGTATAGTACTTTAACCTTGTTCTCCCAATCTTCTAACTTCGCAAACCAATGATTATCTTTTCGGATATAGCTATATCCTAAACCTAACTCTTCATCCCAATTAATATTGTTCTCCTGTGAAAATCGGTGTAATCTTGTGGTTCTTAGTGATTAATCCTCTGCCTCCTCACACTCCACAAGAACCGGGGCCTTCATGGGTCTAACCTTTCTGTACACCTCCTGTGGCGACTTCTTATCTCCATTCACTACCAGAAGGTCATCTTCGATGGAAATCCCAAAAAGCAGTTCATTCTTTTTCAGATATGGCAATATAAGCGCCCAATCTTCCGCTGTGAGGATCGAGAATTCACCACCGTTTAATTGCTCCTCCACCAGCTTGTGATGTGGGTCTCGGATATAAATTGCACCACCAGAGGCAAGTGAAAACAGATTTGAACCGGGATACGGCGTATCTTGCTCTATAAAATTGCCGTTTCCATCGTGCTCAAGCCCGTTTACCACTACAAACCCGCCACCATTTAGCGGGTCACCAGCCATGAACGATTCCGCTAAGTACTCAAGGCATGTCCCATTTATCACCACGCGAGGTTTTCCCACTGCGTTTATTAGCGGCCTGCCAGCAGCATTTCCCAGCACGTATGCTTCTCCACCTTTTGCGCCATACATGAACGTCTGCCCGACATCTCCAAACACCACGAGCTTGCCACTCTTCAATATCTGCCCGAGCTGGTCCTGCCCGTTTCCGTGTATGTAAAGCTCTGCACCATCCATAGACGAGCCGAGATAATCACCGGAACTATCATACACGTCAATCCTAACTCCTGCTGTGTGATTGCCCAATCCGGAGCCACAAAAACGCTGCCCCTGGGCGTTATAAACAATAAATCTCTTCCAACCCAACCCATATGCCTTCACGATAAGCATCGCATCACTCGCTTCGCCTTCGGGTGGAAACTCCGCCGCATTTAATATCAAAATCGCCTCGGCACTACCCGGTGGTCTTAAACCGTCCTTATTCGACCAGCCAATCTTGTGATAGATACCAGTGTGTTTAGCCTCTATCGCAGGTGTATCCTCAAATATCTGGTGTAGTGCCTCTTTTGCTATTTGGACTATGGAACTCCTCTTTTTCGTACCTGTGTCATACCTGCGGTCGTTAAGGAGTGTTAAACCTTCTATCACAATCGTTTTACTGGGGGTGTGAGAGTCATTCCCATCTCCTTTCTCTCTTCTCTCTTCTCCCCTCGCCTTTCTCCCTTCTCCCTCGTTTGCATACTTTGTAAGCTCGGATATAGTCCACCGTAGTTTATTGCAATCCCATTCCTTAACACGTTTTCGCAAGAATTCAAATAACGTCTGTGGACTTTTCAATTCCGCCGCTATCAGTTCTTGTTGTCTATCGCTATCTAGCGGGGGCGTGACCGGTTTTCTGAAATCGCAGTGTGTTTGACCTTCAGGTGTTTTCACAACTTCACCGAACTTATTAGTGCATACGAGCTTATCATCACGGTCTATTGAGAACATAAAAGCGCCGCCATCCGTATAGCTTCCGCCACGTGCATTCCAGTACTTATCTGCGACAGAAGGGAATCTCTTGTCCTCTTCGGATAAGCTCTTAAGCGTTGCGTCTATCGCTTGCTTTTCCGAGCCGATGAGCCCTATCTGGACTTCTTCGCCTTCTATAAGTGCAAATACTTGCGGTCTCAGCATAGATGTGTCCGTTATCCCAATCAACTGGAAATAGTTATCGTAAGGCTCGTTTCTCGCAATTATGAAGAACCAGGGTCCGTCGGGCGAGCCATGTATATGCTCGGTCTGTATAGCGTGGTATATCTCCTGCTTTTTCGGCGGCAGCATATCAAAGTCAAACTCAGTCGTGGGTGCCATAGCCTCTATAATATACTCCAGCGGATAGTTATACTTCCTGTTTAACAGGTCGAATAACAGAACAGAAACCTCTGTATCGGTCAGGAAAAGAGGATGTCTGCCGCGCTGTTCAAGATATTCTGCTATGGAGTGGTAGTTAGCGAAATCGCCATTGTGGACTAGCGCTTCATGCATCCCCACGAATGGATGAGCACCGCCCGGATGCCATACCCTGCCCCTTGTGGGATAACGCTGATGCGCTATCCAGACATGAGCTCTGAAATCCTCAAGTTTGTAGTATCTTACTATGTTCTCAGCATAGCCGACGATCTTCAATATCATCATGTTCCTGCCATGAGAGAGCACAAACGCCCTCTTATCGCCGAGCGAAGCGTAGAATTTCGTATTGATTTTGAAGCTATTTTGATATATGAACTCGTCTTCTGCCCTTCTTCTGTCCATATCTTTCAATTCCTTTTCACTTATGAACTTGTCGAGCACATCTTCCTTAACTCGGACAAAATAGCGCCATACGTCCGGCGGTTTCGTCTCTAACCCATCTATCGTACGATAATCCGATATGGTATGTATCCTTTCCGACTTATCAACGTCCATTAAAGGCGTTATGAACTCGGCTTCTATCTCGATACGAGCCTCCGGGTCGAGTAGTGCAATTTGTAGCAGATAATCATTTTTTAGTATTGACTTTGTAACTCCGAGGTCTTTGTGCGAGAGCCCAACCGCGGCGATACCACCGCCTTTTCCGTTTCCTCTGTTATGCATCTGGACGGAGGGTTCGAATATGTGCTTACCTCTAACCGGAATCGTAGATGCGAAACCTACGACTCCGCAGCCACCTTCATCTTCGGATTTGTGTATCTTCATAGCTTAGTTTCCTCATCATATTCTTGTGTTAATCTTGTGTAATCTCGTGGTTTTTAATCAAACAATCATACCGCCCAACCAACTCCTTTATACTCTTCATCCCGAACCTTTTAAGCACATCCACAATCTCGCCTCGCCACGCTGCATACAAATTAATCAGATGTTGAGCACCCCATTCCAGATCAATAGCCTTAGAAAGTTCCGGGTCCGTGGTTGCAATCCCTCTTGGACAGCCCCTACCGGATTCACAATTACCGCACCGTACACAACCCAGTGCAACGAGTTCGACAGTGCCGATAACAACACCATCAGCACCCAGCGCAATCGCCTTTAACGCATCATGAGCTGTTCTTATACCACCACTTGCAATAATCGTCATCGTATCACGTAGCCCCTCCTGTTTAAGGAACTCATGCACCTTCGGTATTGCATACTCGATAGGCATCGCGATATTCTTCTTCGCAATATCTGGTGCCGCGCCCGTCCCGCCATAGCTGCCATCCAGATGGATGATATTTGCACCTGCGTAATAGCTGCCCACTGCAACCATATCAACATCTGTGGGTGTGGAAACCTTTACCGATACAATAGCATCGGGATTTAGCTCTTTTATCCAATCCAGATGTTTTTTATGGTCTTCCACCGAATATACGCTATGAAACGGAAATGGAGAGAATAGGCTGCTACCTTCTACCGCTTCTCGCATACGCGCAACTTCGGGTGTTACTTTATCGCCCAGTAAATGCCCGCCAAGACCAGGTTTTGCTCCCTGCGCATACTTGAATTCAACAATCTTTACACGTTGGATGGTATCTTCCGTCACACCAAATAACCCTGTTGCAACCTGTGTAATCACATTATCATCGTATTCCTTTAATGCTTCCGGGTAACCGCCCTCACCGGTGCATGTAAATGTCCCCCAAGCTCTTGCCGCTTTTGCTTTTGCAAGCATTACTGAGAGACTGATAGAGCCAAAAGACATCCCGCCACCATAGAACGGCACCTTAATACTGATTTTCTTGCCCTCCCTCTTATTCAGGTCTATCTCAGTGCTTATATCTGTATCAACAGAAGAGAGAGAGGAGAAGGGAGAAGGGAGAACGGAGTTCTGACCTATATTTTCATCTCCACACCCCCCTCTCCCATCTCTCATCTCCCCTCTCTCCTTTCCCTCCGGGAAATTGAATGAAATACGATCGAACCCCCCGCCTGAGTTACCAATTTCGTATCTTTGCCCTTTAAGCGGTATCCCCGTCTCTGCCTGCTTCCATGTTCCGATTATAAGGTCTCGAGTCCAGCGATAATCGCCTATAGTACGGTATTCAGAACTTACACCTAAAGAAAGCGCTCCTCGTGGGCAGTGATTAACGCAAAAAAACGATTTATCTTCGCATGAAGTGCCCATACAGCGGTAACTCAACGGCTTTGAAACCCTATTATAGCCTGTTTTTCGCTCATGGACTCCAAAAGGGCATAATTTGGCGCATGTGCCGCAGTTTATGCATTTAGAAATGTCCCTTTGTACTTCTATCTCACATATCTCATTCGGAAATCGTGAGGCTACATTTTTAATCGTTGGCATCGTATGACGCCTCCATCGCAAAAACCTTGTCAAACGTATCTTTCTCTATATCCTCTAAGAAAATCGCCCTTCCTACTTCACCACGGAGCCTCCTCACTTCTCGTAACCCCATAGCGCCCAAGATTTCAATAAGCTGGTTCCTCCATGCACCGATAAGATTTATTATGCGTTGTGCACCCCATTCAGAATTTACATCTTTTAGCTCTACGGGACACGCTAAATCCTCTTGGCAGTCTTTACAATATCTGCATTCAAGAGCGAAAAGAAGCGGCAGGTCTATAGCAGTCAAATCTGCACCACATATTATTGCTTTCGCCACATGCTCCG
>JAYEJE010000090.1:0-2267 GCA_034660415.1 Methanobacteriota archaeon
GAAACCGTTTTCTACAGAAAGTTTTGATGGATGCGGCAATCGCAGCAATAAACGACACGATTTCACACAAGCACAGAAACGGAAGATTGACGGCTGGTGCCGTTGTTGTGCTGCATCCATTTTCTCGGAGTCTTGGCTTTAATCCACATAGCCATATACTTGTAACCGAAGGAGGGTTCGACAGACATGGCAGGTTCATACACCAAAAATTCATCCCTTTCAACGCTATGCGAAAAACATGGCAATATCAGGTACTTACCCAGTTCAAAGCGGCACTTCCAAAGAATATGCTATTTTCAATGCTCGTAGACCACCTTTTCAAGAAATATCTCGAGGGATTCTACGTTCATCTCCCAAAAGAATCCAGAATCACAAACAAACGAAGGATAGCACGGTATGTAGCCAGATACATCCGTCATCCAACGGTCGCAAACACACGATTGCACCGATACGACGGAAAAACAGTCACATTCTGGTACAAGGATCGTGAGGGTGAGAGGCTTTTCGTGACGATGGAGGTGCAGGAGTTCATTAAAGCATTGATTCAGCACATTCCTGATCGGAATTTCAAAATGATACGCTATTACGGTGCTTACAGCCGTAAAACAAAAAGGAGATATTCCGGATATTTAGAGAGAAGTTTAAGGCAGGCGACATTCGAGGACTTTGTTACGAATGTGAATAAATGGGCACCAAAATGTCCAAATTGTGGAAGAAAAATGACATTCGTGTGCTATGAGAAGGGACCTCCGATAGAAAACGAAGTTTTTGGTTGTAAATTAGCTGATTGGAACCATCCAATGCTTAGCCCTAGCTACAATTGATTTGCACCCGAAGGGTGCTTTCTCGTCTTCTCTTTTGTGACAGATAAAAGAAGTTTACCATGAGCGGGGTGTGCGAAATGCTGAAGGCAAGAAGCCGGATACGCGTTGTTAAACAATGGAAGGTACCAATTCTCAAATTAAATGCTTTAGTTCTTTTATTAGCTCATCATAACTGATTTTTAACTTTTTATGTAATTCTCTTTGTTCTTTACTAGTCACAATATCCGTATGTTTTGCCGTTTTTTTGATGTAAGCATGAGATACTGGGGTTTCTGTTCTTCTCTTATGCAGTAGGTAAAAGCCATCCACTATATTAGGGAATTGTTTTGAAAGTTGGTTTTGGGGGTCTAATAATACACCATAATCTATATTTCCACCATTGTTATTTTTTATTTTTGGCCATTTTGTTATGGGATTATTAACATATAGTAAAGAAATGAATTTCCTTATGATTATGTCGTTGAATGTATCTGTATAATTAACCCACGTATTTCTATCTATATAATATGCATTGTCAGCAAGGGAGATTATATTATTTGCATGATTATAGTCGGACTCCAATTTTTTTTTCCATTTGTTATAATATTCAATTTCATATCGCTTTTTAATTATTTGCCCAATTGAATCTATTTCCTCAGGGTGTCCCAAAAGGTTATTAATAACTCCGGATTCATCTTTTTGGGGTGACTTTAAATCAGCTAAGGCCTCAAATTTAAAGTGATATATTAGATCTTTTATTGTAACTATTGCGGGTTCATAATTAGAGCGTCTAAAAAATGTCTTTAACAATATTTTAAAATCTTCTTTATCTAAGCAATCTTCTGGAATATAAGGAACTATCATCATCTGGGTTAAAGAGGAACTTTCTTTATTTAGCCATTTTAGAACCAAACAAGTCTTCACCGAACAAAGAAAAATGTATATCCCCCTTTTTAATGCGTATTTATTTTCACTCGTTTTTAACCTTTCAATTGCTTTCTCAACGATCGGTTGTTGTTCGCTGTCTTTAAACGGGAAGTAAGACAAAAGTTCCCAATATTTCCCCTCCACATATTTATAAAGAGATGAATTTTCGATACCTAACCTGTATATGTTTCTCCCTACCTCTAAATCCCCAATATAGTTAGATAAAAATTGGAAAAATTCATCTGCTAACTCAGGGTAGTTATTCATATTGTCTAAAACAATAGGCAATATTTTTCCATTTTTATTTGATACTTTAAGAATATATTTCACTCTTGAAATATTAAAATTTCTTTTATCAAACGCTTTAATAAATAATTGATAACTTTCTTCTAAGTTAGAAAAAATTATATTTTTTTCCTCTCCTGCCAAACTGGGAAATTTACCAATAGCCTCTTCAACACAAGTAGCTTTTACTACTTCATATTTTTTAGATTGGGGAATTAATCCACGCTCTTTACACTCTTCATCTAATAATAT
>JAYEJE010000091.1:0-2266 GCA_034660415.1 Methanobacteriota archaeon
GTAGAGACGTTAGGAATAGTAACGGAAAACTCAATCTGGGGCAATGAAATCGCAGAGTACGAGGAGCAGTATGCACGAGAATATGACTATCAGATAGTAGAAAGCATCTCTTACGCTTCGGATACCCTAGATGTACGCAGTGAGGTTCGAATGCTTAAAGATGCCCAGCCTGATGTAGTGATGCAGGCGTCCTATCTCAATGATGCCGTTCTCTATATGCAGACCTATAAGGCGCGGAATTTCTGCCCTGACGCCATTATGGCAGATAACGGCGGATTTATTGATCCCGAATTCATACATGTCCTTGGTGCAGATGCTAATTACATCCTCACCAGGGAAGTATGGTCCCATGATTTAGCGGCGACTAAACCGATCCTAGATACGGTAAATCGAATGTTCAAGGAGCGCTACGGGACTGACATGGACGGCAATTCAGCACGCGCTTTCACCGGGATGCTGGTCTTAGCAGAAGCTATCAATCGCGCGGGCTCATCGAATCCCGAAGCAATACGTAATGCGCTTCTGGATACAAATGTCCCGGCTGATGTGCTCATAATGCCCTGGGATGGGGTTAGATTTGATCCGAAGACGCATCAGAATATCCTGGGTAATGGCATTATCTGTCAGATCATTGATCAGGACTATTACACTGTATGGCCCTGGAATCTTGCTACGAAAGAACTCATATGGCCCATGCCAACGTGGGAAGAGCGAGAAAAGGCTAAAGTAGCCATCGTATTTGATACCGGTGGATTAGACGTAGACGGTTTCAATAGTGTATGCCTTTCAGGCGCTAAGAAAGCGGAAGAGGAACTGAACATTAAGCTGGATTATGTGGTTGCAAAGACAATACAAGAGTTCGATGATTTACAACGTGGATATGCGGGAGCATATGATATTATTATCTACACAGGCTCAAATCAGGCAGATACACTCGGTGACGTATCAAAAGAGTTCCCGGAACAAAAATTCGTATTGGTTGATGGCACGGTATCAGAGCGAGAAAACGTGGCTTCTTTTATCTTTAGGGACGAGGAGAGTTCCTTTTTGGCTGGTGCTTTGGCTGCAATGGTGTCGGAAACAAACAAAACAGGCTTTGTCGGCGGTATGGACATTCCTGTTATAACCCGATTTTTAGCAGGTTATTATGCAGGCGTGAGATATATAAATCCTGATTGCGAACTCATAGTTTCTTACGTTGGTTCATGGACTAATCCGGAGAGGGGTAAAGAGTTGGCATTAGAGCTTTATGATGACGGTGCGGATGTTGTTTTCGGTGCTGCGGGTGCAAGTGGAGTGGGCGTTATCGAAGCGGCGGAAGAGCGTAATTTATATGCTATTGGCGCTGATACAGATCAGAGGGATCTAGCACCGGATAACGTGCTGGTAAGCACACTGAAGTGCACAGATGTAGCGGTATTTAATATTATCAAAGATGTGGTAGAAGGTGATTTTGAGGCGGGAATACGCTCGTGGGGCTTGAAAGAAGGCGGTGTCGGGCTCAGCCTTGATAACGCTCTACCTATAGTCACAGACGAAAAGAAAGATGAAATACGGGAAATGCGAGAGGAAATCATCGACGGTGGGATAGAGATTCCATCTAATATTGATGTAGACTCAAAGGTAGGTATGTATCTAATGGAGGTAGCAATATGGATATATATGCGATAGAATACAGGTAAAAGCTGACCACAGCACAAAAGGCTGTTGCTCGGTATCTGGAGGCGACATAATGACCTCGGCATTCATTCGGAGCTGTTTGTGCCTGCCATGGTTGACCTGATCGCTCTTATTAATTTATCTAACGAGCTTTCAACTTGCAAACATAATGAACAAGAAAGCATAATATCCAACTAAAATTAATTATTGACACAGATTAACACAAACCTTTTTGCAAGCAAAAAGCTTTACCAAAAAATGCGGTGAAAAGATTAATGCCGTTAAAAAATAGCCCAGCGAGTCCAACAAAGGGAAAAAATCAAATCCGTGTAAATCAGTGTAAATATGCGTCCTAAATAAACCTATTTATTTCGCTTTTTCCAATCCACATCTCTATGGAATACATCAAACAGAGTTTCTCGTTTTACTAATACTCTATCCTTTCCCGCTTTGGAGACCATTACCTTAGCAGGTCTGGGAAATGAATTGGTATTAGAAGCAAAGAAATCGGAATAGGCACCGGTATCGTAAATGATGATATAATCACCTCTTTCTGGCTTACTGTTCAACATATTCTTTATCCGACAAAGCAAATCGCCGGTATAAC
>JAYEJE010000092.1:0-2255 GCA_034660415.1 Methanobacteriota archaeon
AATGGCTCAGATGTAAGCAAAACATTGTTAGATCGCGTAATGTATAATGTTGAAACTTTGCCTCCTTTAGGAAAAGAGTATTGGTGGTTCCTTTTCTTTGGTCAAGATGGTGAAAACCCGGTGCAAATTATGCTATTAATATTCAGAAAATACGGGAAGAAGATGTGGTTTAACAATAAAGAAATGGTATTTAGAGCATTGGGAAAAAATAAATTCCAAGCTGTTACTGCTGGTTGGGTATATGATGGAGAAGAACTTCGTGATTTAGGCGAAACAAATGCTATTGTAGAAATCCAAGAAAAAAAGATTGTTTCCGAGATTTCTGGTCAGAAAATGAGACTTAGTGGTAGTTTTCCAAATTATGAATTGAATGTCGGTGATTTGATTAATTTGGAAATAACAAAAGGGAATTATTTGGAAGATAAAGATGCGTGTGGTGTGTTCTTACCACCATTCGGTGTGGGGTGGGTGGATGTTTTTTCAGATGTTGATGGCTTTGTGTTAGGAAAAAAGTTCAAGGGAACAGCACATCTACAAAAAGTTGTTGGTGCAGCGATATTCGGACCGTTTCACTGGGGGAGAATAGTATCTCAAAATGGTTCTTCAATTTCGTTTTTCTGTCTCAAAACAGGGAAGAGTTCAAAAACTTATTTTCATACGTCTGCAACATTTCATGATGTTGAAAATAACAAAATTATCAGATTTGATAATCCAAAGCTGAAGATGTCGAAAAGGGGAAATAATTGGGTCATCGTGGGAAAGGATTATGACAAAACCTTTAGAATTGTCTTAGAAACTTATGCAATAAAACAATATGATATGAGAGGTGGTGGTTCACAAACTTATATAGAATACGGTGTTACACCTAAAGAATTTAATCTAAAAACCAAAGACCGAATGATGACTTTAGAGGATGTAGGCGAAGGTGTGGGAACATTTGAAGATGCATATTGGTGATCTATCAAAAGAGTATCGCCTTTATTTCCAGAACTCTGGTAATCTCATCCAATAAATATTTCCTGTATTTTTATTATTATTTCTTCCAGGCCCGGCTCAAATATCGGCGATCGTGCCAACATAGCCGCACCCGATTATTGCAATTTTTATGATATTATAAGAGCTCCTTCGCCAGCTCGTCCAGCATCTTTGGATTCTGCGTTATTAATTCCATCAACAGTGCCCACGGCGTCATCTCCTCTATTTCCACTCCCTTTAAAGAATGAGCAAGCGTGTTGAGGTCCTCATCAGAAAGATCAAAGAAGAATTCCTTTGCTTTTAAACCCGTTTCCAGCCGTTTTCCAAACTCGATTTTCCATTTTTCATCATATTCTGACAATTTCAGCTTTGAGAAATCTTTTCCCTGTACTGCATCTGCAATTACATTGGCTGCTATTTCTCCTGCTTGCATTGCATACCGTATCCCCCCTCCGGTCAAAGGATTGACCTGTCTCGCAGCATCGCCAACTAAAATAAGACCATCTGCTACGTTTTCGTCTTGCGGGCCGCTCAGTGGCACCGCACCGTACATCTCAGCCATGATCTTTCCATCGGGGTACTTATTGCGCACAAATGCATTCAGATAGTCACTCGCGCGGTGATTTTCGCCTGATGTGTCTCCTCCTATCCCAATACCTACATTTGCGCAATTGCCTCCTTTTGGAAATACCCAGACATAGCCTTTTGGTGCAACTTCACTGCCCAAGAAGAATTCCGAAAAGTTCTCGTTCGGTTCTATATTGCACATCAGGTACTCAGCACCTACAGAAATATTATGTGGTGGCAGTCTCGTGTCAATCCCCGCCCATCTACCTACTTTCGACTCTACACCATCTGCGCCAACTACGACATGAGCAAATACACGTGTGTCTTCACCCATAGAGTGAGTATAAACGCCTTTTACATACCCGTTCTCCTTAATAATGCCATATGCTTCTGTTTTAACGCTTATATCCGCGCCTGCTCGCGCAGCTTCACTTGCAAGAACCTTATCAAATATCCGCCGCTCGAGCACATACCCCACCTCTTCCTGTTTATCGCCGGCCATAACCACCTTCGTGCCATCGGGACCGTATATGTTCGCTCCTTTTACTACTGCAGATACCCATTTCTTATCAGGAACTATGAACTTCTCTATATCCTTACTCACGCCCTCTGCGCATTTCACAGGCACGCCTACCTCTTGAGTCCGTTCTATTAGAAGTACATCTACTCCGTGCTCAGCGGCGGTTTTCGCAGTTAGACTACCCGCGGGCCCT
>JAYEJE010000093.1:0-2246 GCA_034660415.1 Methanobacteriota archaeon
ACTTTCTAATTTCAGATAGTTTCTTTTTTTATATAAATACCGACCAACTCAAATTATTTGATGGCTTTTCGTATGTTTCCAGAACTATTAATCATCAATCCGCAGATAAAATTTGTAATTCCGATCAAAAAATCAATCGCTCGATGAAATCAGCATGCAGAAAAAACAAATCGTACAAAGTACTCAGTAAATTCCTTCAAGATGCTTAGTGTGATAGAGAAATGGCATCCAGAATATCCCTCTTCTCTCTCATCTTCTCGACAAAGCTATTTATGCTTTCGATATGTTCATAATACCTTTCTTTTGTCTTTTTCACGTTAAACTCTAGCTCAAATCCATCCTCATTGAAATACATGATTGCATTCTTCCGAAGAACCTCTCTTCTAAGTACTTTAATGCCTACGTTATGGTATTTTCCTGAAAGAGTCTTTTTGAAGATGGAAATCAAGTTGTAGGCGATGAAGTTGAAGCAAATCGTACATTTCACGGCGTTTAGCTCTCTGCTGGGTAAGTTGTTTAAATACCAGTAACTCTTCTCTTCTTTGAAGAAAACTTCAACGCCCCACCGATTTCTGTACTCGTCTATGACTCCCTTTGCAGAGCAGAGAGAGGCGGGTATGTTCGTAAGCCAGAGGTCTATGCTCTTCTTACCCTTATGTTTCACTGCAATTGCTCTCAATCTCTTTTCGCAATTAGTGACGTCCACCATCCTCTCTGCGATTTTTACTGGCTCTTTCAGCGCATCCCGTTTCGCTTTCTCCCGCTTCCCGCGCTCGGTCTTCGGTTGATATTCTTTTGGAGATGCTAAGATCTCCTCAACGTATTCCTCCTCAGGGATCTCGCTCACCTGGTCTGCCACCTTCGTGCGCTGCTTGCCTCGACAGACGAACTGGATGTGGTTTTTATTCAGCCAATCGAAATGCTCCCCATCGTAGAAGCCCCTGTCAAAATAGACCTTCTTTAGCGTTGATTTTCCAAGAATATCTCTTGCACTCTTGATAAGTGGGATAAGATTTGGATTATCTGCTTGGTTGATAGGAAAAAGCCGGAAATCGATGAGGATGCCACAAATAGGGTCGTAAATGGCGAAAATCTTATAGCCCCTCTTATTCTCCTTTTTAATGTGATCGTACACTCCTGCTGTCCCTTCCAGGATTTCTCCTTCGGTGTATATCTTGCTGCTGTCTATCGAGGCGACACTGCCGTCTATCAGCTTCAACGCTTTCAACCACTGGAGAATTAGTTTACACGCATTCCGCAGATCTGCTATTGAATATCTCTCCACATCGCGTGAAAGTGTCGAAATGCTGGGTGTATCATCGTTTTCTATCGTACAGAACATTGCGAGGAGTGGATCATCCTCTACCTCGTTCTCCAGCTCGTGCAGGTCCTCAAGACCTGTGATCATCTTCACAATTAGCGTTAAACTAATTTGGAGCATTGGATATCCTCTGATCTTCTTCTTCGCCGGGATATTTTCGATCATATTGATGATGCCCAGACCATAAAGTGCGTCCAGAATCAGGGTCATTCCCGCCCAATGGGTGCTTGCCCGCTTCTTCCCCCTCCTATAACTCGTGAATTTCGTCCCTGTCCTTGTCTTTATTCTCACCCCAAATCGGTTGCTATGTTGCAGGAATCCGATGATATGAAAAGCTTTTATCCCTTCTATCTGGACGTTTTCGCGGATGAATTTGAGCAGTTGGACGAAATAGCCGTCTAAATTAACGCCGATTTTATTCACAAATTTCGTAACATCTGGTTCGTGAGGTACTCCATTATTAAATCCCAATGCTATAGCCCAGCCTTTGTGCCGTTCAAGAAATAGTAACCCGTCTTCCCGCGTTTTGAAGCGACATAAACGCACAAATAGCAAAAAATTGAGCATGGCGGAAGCAGGATATTTGTAGCCATCGTATGCCTGCAAGCCTTCGATTTTCACAAGAAACTTTCGACACATCCTAAAAAAGCTTATACAGCTCTTTGGATTGTCTATGCCAAGTTTCACCGCCAAAAAAATAGCAAGTTCTAAGAAGAAGCGCAATCCACCGAATTTGTGCGTGTCATAGTGAAAATCCCTTAAATCTGCCTCTGAAAAGAAGAAGAATTCTGTGATCGTATCTTTCATGTTATCTCTCCTCTAAATCTAATTATATTAGCAAAATGGTATATATAAACAATATGAGGGAGATATATTCTTGGAAATGCGATTATTCATCAAAAAGAAACCAAGTGAAACTTTAAAG
>JAYEJE010000094.1:0-2243 GCA_034660415.1 Methanobacteriota archaeon
AGAGTCCTTTAAATTCATACTTTTCGAGTAACCGTTCGTAATTACCGATAAGCGCATAAACGTCTTTTATCTTGCCTCTCTGGTCAGTGACATTAAAAAGGAGCGGTGACGTTTCGTTCCATAGCTCTATAGGCGCAATTCTGTCTAACGAGTGATTTATCTCATCTGCACCTGCCCTCATGATTACAACTGCTTTTCGGGCATTCACGTACGCTGAATAATCGCTTTCGTTCTTCAGAATCGTGATGTTCGAGAGGAAAACCGTTTGATTAACAGCTATTTTTTCCACTCCCTCCGATAGCGTGCTAAACGGCTTCACCACCAGCGACACATTACTTTCAATACCCTTAGCGGCATAGAACCTGCTTTCTTCTTCTGTAAGGTCAATCTTAGATTCAAGAGAGGTTGAGAAGTTCCCAGCATCTGGACTCTCGTCAATAAACTTATCCAAGCAGATTCCCGCATCCCTGATGATGTCAGAGAAGAAGGAGTGGATGCCTTCATCGCTTGAAGGTGCCGCCGAATAAGCTTCATGTCTAGCACCAGTAATCGGCGAAATGAGCAGCAACAGCAGGAGGAATATGGTCAGAACAACTATCTTTCGCATTCCTATATACATACCATTATAAGGTAGTAGATATATGCTATATAAGACTAACAGTGAAATTACTCAATATCCCATGGATTTTGACTAATTAAATGCAAATATTAATACTACCTATAACAATGAAGAAAGGCAAGTATATCTCCGGAGGTGTGTTGATAGCAATGGGTGCGGTATTTGCATTCAAAGGCGCTATGGACGGTGATCAGAGCGTGATAAATGTCGGAATAGGCGGTATTTTTTTAGGTGTTATTGTCCTTACCTTTTCAACCTCCGAATACATCAAGACCGATGCTTTTAAAGCAATGGTTTTGCCTTACTTTCAGCTATCTAAGAGCCTCATTAATTCGTTAGAACTGAAGAGCAACGCAGTTTATATCCCTGCTTATGACAATCTGCCTGAAGGCGGGATATTTATACCGCTACATGATAATTTTGACCTTGACCTCGCTAAACTGGATGAAACCTCGCTTTTCATCACAGATGTCGGTAGGGAGAAGGAAATGGGCTTGCTCTTAGCGCCCATAGGAAAAGACCTGATGAAGATGTATGAGAGTTATTCTGAAACAGATTACACAAATGCCGGGTTACACGCAGTTGAAAGTGCCGCCGCGGTTTTGAAATCGCTTGGTCTTGCAGCGAGCATAGTGGTAGAAGAAAGAGGGGCAGAAATCAGGGTGCTCGTGGGTGGCGTGAAGACAGAGATATGCTCGCAGACATGCGAACAGGTTGCGTGCCCCATTTGCAGCTCGATCATCCTTTCAATTGCTAAAAGCATACAGGAACTGGTAGTGGTAGAGCGTTTTAAAATTGAAATTGAGCACGAGCTCGTGGAAATCACCGTGAGGAAAATAGGGGGGATTGATAAATGGATGTAGAAGATGCAATAATCCTTATTATCTCCATTTGGGCTATTGTTTCTTTCTCGCTGATAAAGAGCATTGAAATCTACCTTACGCTATTGCTCATAGGGCTCTTGGTGATTATGGAAGTTGCAGGTAGTTTTATAAATCCCGAGATAAGGAAAGGGCTAAAGCCCGCTATATTCTTTATCCTTTTCCTGTTTCTAATAATTATAGCGAAAAAGGTTATAGAAGTCGTGAGTTAAATACTGTACTATAACAAGGGTATATTTTCCATTTAAACGACAGCATTAATAGAATAAATGTGGGATGGGAGCTATGACATATAAAATATAGGATATAATTGAGGAGTATGGCATCTCTGTTGGAGCATACTACCATTGGTCTAACAGATATGTAAGAGATGGACTTCTGGGTTTGATTAATAAGAAAGCTGGTGCGGGAGTGCCCTACAACAAAACATCAGAGGATAATATATTCTAGAGAGCCTCTGGAACCGCCAACCAAATTGTTCTAATTTGCCTTTATTCCTGCAATTTCTTCGCTTTTGCTCTAAAAATTTGGTTACTGCCTTGTCAGCCCAATCCAAGCTCATTCTACGGAAAGCAGTAGGAGATCTCATGAGGTCTGTTCTACCCACATGATACGCAGTTATTGCGGTTAGATGTGTCGTTATTCCTGTGATGAACATGTACAGCTCAGCCTCTATTACACTCCTATTAGACATTTCATCCCTTCGATAGCCACATTTGTCTCTGCCGAAGCTCCTTTCGCAT
>JAYEJE010000095.1:0-2242 GCA_034660415.1 Methanobacteriota archaeon
ATAAAACCAAGTAACTATACCGCGAATTCAAGTCAAGTGGCGGTGAACGCTTGACAAGACTCCATATTGCATCGCCATCTCCTACCGTAGGATGACGAAAGCGGAATTCACCATACGTCCCCACCTCTTCTACTCTACCAGTAGTAGTAGTATTATTATTATTGCTATTGCTATTACCATTCATCGTACCTATAAAATAGTTATAATCTACAAGCTTAAAAAAGTTATTTGTTGATAACTAAGATAAATACTAAATTTTCTAGAGATTCGGAAGTTTCATATATTTATCTTCAGAAAATTCAGTTATAAGAAACAAAATAAAGATACCACAAGGGGGAATGAAGGAAGAGTTGAGAGTAGCGATAATATACAACAGGGATTTGACCGGCGTTATCAACCAGTTCGGTATGCAGAACAAAGAGGTGTACAGCACAAAGACGGTAAAGATGGTGGCGGAATCGCTGGAAAAAGAGGGGCATAACGTTCGTGTTATTGATGGTAATATGTACATAATAGAGAAATTACAGGAATTTATGCCGCGGGTGATCGAAGGAGAACGGATGGGTATGGTATTCAACATGGCCTATGGTATCCAGGGAGAAAGTCGGTATACGCACCTGCCTGCAATGCTGGAGATGCTTGGTATCCCCTATGTGGGTTCGGGACCCGAAGGGCACGCGTTGGCTCTTGATAAGGTCATCACCAAATTAGTTATGCAAAAGAATGAAATCCCTACCCCTAACTTCTGGGTCTATTCTACTGGTGATGAGGACATGAGAGATGTTCCGTATCCGGTAATCGTAAAGCCAAAAATGGAGGCGGTTTCTTATGGCTTAAAGATAGTAAGTAATGAAGATGATTTACGTGAGGCAGTAAAATATGTCGTGACTGAATTCAACCAGCAGGCTTTGGTGGAACAATTTATTCGCGGCAGGGAATTTTGTATCGGGCTGCTTGGCAATGGTAATCCCGAAGCGTTTCCTATTCTCGAGATAGACCTGGAAAATGATCCTGATGCCATTCAAACGGTAGATGACAAGAAAAATCGCCCGCGGGACAAAATATGTCCTGCAAATATCTCTCAGAAATTATCAGATGAGATGGTCCAGTGTAGTAAAGAGGCTTTTCGCGCTCTGGGGTTGAGGGATTTTGCCCGTGTTGACATACGCATGGACGATGCAGAAAATATATATCTGTTAGAGATCAATTCAATGGCAAGCCTTGGTCTAACCGGTTCTTATGTCTATGCGGCGGGAGTTGCCGGGTATAATTATGTAAGACTAGCAAATAAAATACTCGAAGTTGCCGCAGTCAGATACTTCTCTGAGAAGATATTGTCCCAGGAAGAGAGAGCGTACCTGACAAAGGATAAATTATCCTTGTCGGTTCGAATTCGCGGGTTCACACGGAGTAAACAGGATGAGACCGAAAAACTGCTTGCAAAAATGGTAAATATTAATTCCTATGTACGTAATGTAGAAGGGGTTAATCTACTGGGCACATTGATTTGGCAGCAGTTGAGCCCTTTAGGCTTTGCGCATCAGGTCATTCCGCAAGTGGAAGTAGGAAATAACCTATTTTTTAGTAATACTTTGGGGAATGGAGAATATGACGTTCTGCTCCTCAGCCATCTGGACAATTCCATTCCGTTTGCAAAGCAGGTCAGTTACCATGAGACAGAACAGAAACTTTATGGCTCTGCAATATGGGACAGTAAAGGTGGATTGGCGGTAATGATTGCAGCGTTAAGGGCATTACGATTTATACGACACCTGCGAAAGCTGAAAATAGGCGTATTAATGACCTCCGATAATACATTGCAGGGTAGGATTTCAAAGAATAGCATACATGACTTTTCTCGTAGAGCAAAGGTGGTAATAGAATTAAGCGGTGGATCTCTTGATGGAACAGTGATTACTTCCAGATCAGGTGCTGCGGTCTACAACTGCCAGATGAAACTCGTAAATGCTGACAACACAGAGGATGTATCGAAAGCAATTGCAAGCTTTAGCCATCTGTTAGTTGGTTTAAGCCGACTATCCAATGAAGCTGAGGGGGTGGTGGTAGCACCAAGGGATGTAAGGATGGATTCAGGTATTGCAACCCTATTTGCACAAGGTGAAGCGTCACTAAGTCTGCGATTTGATACCCCGGAACAGGCAGAAGCTCTAGATCGCAAGATACATCAGATCGTGAAAAAGGAGAACAGCAAGAGAAGCCGATTTCAGATTGAGGGTGGTAT
>JAYEJE010000096.1:0-11688 GCA_034660415.1 Methanobacteriota archaeon
CACACATATTCCAACCGTTCCAATCAATCCGAAAACAATAGGATTCAGCAAGGTTTCCCCAAAGAGACTGAGCCCAAGGTATGCTGAAATCACCATCAGAACTTCACTGAAAAACGCCAATCCCGTGTCCGTGGAAGGTGCCCACGAGAAAAGGCGACTAAGGGTATTCTTCATTTTTCTCTTTGATTTTATTTATTGTTGTGTAAGAATAAAGATAAAGTATAACTTCCATCTACCTACTTAAGACGCAGATTTACACAGGTTTACACGGATTTAATTTCTTCTGCGTTAATCAGTGTTACTCTGTGTCGATAATCAATTTTAGTTGGATATTATCCTTTCTTATTCTGGAGAACCGATTTTCTTTCGCTTATCCACTTTGCAGGGATACTCTCCGGTCTCACAGAACGTTTTGAAGTGATCAAGCCATTGTGGATATTCCGGTGCTGACTGCACGAACCGCACGAAATTCTTCAACTGCTCTACCGTTTTCGTCTCCAATTCGTGCTCCATTATGCAAGCATCTTTATCCGCTATTTTCGCGGGCACCTGTATTATTTCCAGAAGTGCCTTTAGAGTATCATGCCGGTCCTTTATCACGCTTCCTAACTCTCGCCCCTTGGGTGTTAAGATCACACCATCGTATTTCCGGTATACAACATAATCCCTATCGTTCAGCTTCTTTAGCATCTCCACAACGCTTGATGGCTTAACACCTAAAGTTATGGCAACATCCTTCACCCGTGTATAACCCTTCTCTTCTGTGATGTTCAGAATCGCTTCGAGATAATCTTCCGCTTTTCTAGTTAGCATACTATAACAATATTAGGGTACCCTATGTTTAACTAATTTCTTTGGTAACGCTTTCTTTACACTTTTTCTTTTTTTCAAAAAGAAAATTTAGCCTGTGCTAAAAGAAAAACAAAAAAAACATGTTTCTTTGGTAAAGCTTTCTTTCCTAAAGAAAGGTTTATTTGTACGAACACAATATATACATACCTATTCGCAATGGAAAAGACAATATGTTTCGACCTTGAAGGACCGCTATCGCCACAAGATAATGCCTATGACGTGATGCAACTCATAGGAAAAGAAGGCGCGTCTATTTTTGAGGTTATAAGCAGATATGACGATATTATCTCGCTAGAAGGTAGGAAAGGCTACGAGCCCGGAGACACCCTTGCTTTAATTGTGCCTTTCTTCTTGCTGCATGGTATAACCAAAGAAGATATATTGAGGGTATCAGAACGTGCAAAGATAGTAGAAGGTGCCGAATATCTGTTTGAGACGTTACAGGCTGAGAATTGGGACATCTATATCATATCCACAAGTTACGAGCAGCACGCATACAATATAGGTCGCAAACTGGGAATCTCCGAAGATAAGATTATGTGCACGAAGTTGGATTTAGAGCGAAGCATACAAAAAGACGTCTATTCTGTAATAAAAAAAGCAGAAGAAGACATAATTAAGCTTTATTCGGACATTGAGAACACAAAACGCATAGTTAATCGTCTAAACAAGTTCTTTTTCGTTCAACTCCCTTCACTGGGCTTTGACATCTTTACGACTAAGGTAGTAGGCGGAGAAAGGAAAGCAGATGCAGTGAGGGCGATAGCGAAAGAAAATGGGATAGCGTTGAGCGATGTCATCGCTGTTGGCGACAGCATCACCGATTATAAGATGCTAAACGAGGTGGCAGCACACGGTGGAATATCCGTTGTCTTCAATGGTAACGAATATGCAGTCCCATATGCCAATGTAAGTCTCGCATCTGACGATATACGATTTCTTCATATAGTCTGCAATGCTTTTGTGCGTGATGGTAAAGGCGCAGTGATGGATATGGTGACGAAATGGGAAGAGAACCGGGCGGGGTTTGAAGCAGATCCTGGAGCTATTCCTGATAGTGAAATCACAGCAGATATAAAGGAGTTTCTAACGGGTGGGACTATACCATTTCCCTATTTCCATAATCTTGAACGCGCAGACGAAAGAAGAAAAGAAGAGATAATAGCAATACATAAACGATTGCGAATGCGCGTGAGAGAAGACGCAGGTAAGCTGGGCTAAAATCGCCTGACTCCAATAAAAAGATTTCTATTGACACAGATTAACACTGATTAACGCAGATAAAAGGCAAAAAAATAAATCCGTGCAATCTGTGTAAATCTAAAATTTGGGTATATCTATTTTTCTGTGTTCCCGTATACAAATATCAATGTTATATATGCTCTAATGTAATTTATCTTACTGTTATGGCAGAAGAAAGAAGCGGCAGCGGAGATGGCAAAAAGACCGCAGAAGAGTTGCTTAGTCTCGCAGAAGGACATCTTAATGAAGGGAATTTCGAGGAGGCAATCGAAATTTACAAAGAGATTGTGAAGAAAGATCCACTTCATCCGACACTTGCAAAGGCTTGTAACGATTGTGGCGTTGCTTATGCGAGCTTAAAGCAATATGATATGGCGATTGGATTCTTCAACACTGCACTGAATCTCAGCAACTATCTAATGGACGAGGGCGTATCAACATGTTACAATCTGGCGCAGATTTACAAAACTACGGGCGATGATGAGAAAGCGGATGAGTACTTCAATCGTGCGGTGGCGATAAAGGGAGAGCATAAACGCAGGGATGAAGAGGCAAAACGTACGCTCAGCCAAGAGACGGCTGGCTGGGTATGAAGTAATTCAATACACATCATAGCACCGCTATTAGCTATCCTATTTTAGATAAGCACCTATAAGACTTTGTCCGCAGTACCCACAGCACCAAAAGCTTTAAAGAACATCATTGCTTCTGCGTACGCTTTAGCTTCTAGCTCTCGTGTCGTATCGTTGGAAACGCTGTATATCCGGTCCTTAAATACAGTTATTGCGAATTTACTGTACTTACCGAAAATCTCGTCATTTTTCGTTATTCCTTTCTTTGCTGCTTCTTCTCTGTATTCCTTCAAAGTCCAGTTCCATATGTCTTCGTATAGCTCAGGTTCAAATATCTCTAATACTTCCCATACCAGATTCATCCAGAACGTGCCTACATTGCCTTTTAGTATCATGCCTTTCGGGAACTTCGTGCTTATGAACTTAAGCGGGGTACCGGTAATACCATGCTGTGCAATCCGCACGTTAAGCGGTTCTATTGCCTTCGCTATCTCCACCGTTCGTTCTATATTTATTGACACCTGTTCAATGAGATTGCCTTGCGCATCATATATGTTGCCATGCGTTGACCCATTTGCAATAGCCAGCACCTGCGGATAAATGTCCCGCTTGTGCAACTCGGTAATATACGTAGTCGCCTCATCTACCGTTGTAAGGACCAATCCCTCTTTATCCTTTTTTCCTATCTCGCCCACTTCTACTTCTAAGCCAAACTCTCTGCCCGCCATCTTTTCCTTAATGAAGTTCGCAAGTTCTGTGGTCACATCAATATTCCGCTGCAGTTCCGCCAAAGTCGTTTTTCCACTCAGGTCAAACAAAAAAGAAGCGTCTATCGCAAATGACGTGTATCCAGCCGCAATTTGTGCTGCTATTAATTCCTTCACGCCCTTTAGTTCTTCTTCCGTCCCTTTCTTTACCGTTATGTGATCTGCATGTAGAGCCCATGTACCAAACTCCACGTCATTCGCAATCTCGCAAATGGCATTAGAGAACTCTTGCGGTGTTAGTCCTGTATATCCACCCCTCAAATCGCACTCTGATTTTGCGAGCTCGAATATAACTGCTGCTCTCAAATCTTTCGCTGCTCGGAATATGCCTTTTGCAACACCGTGCACGATCCTGGTATTTGCAGCCATTATTAGCCCTTCTGTATTGTACAAAGCACCAAACAATTTATTCCCAGCGATAGGTCCAAATTCGCCTCTTTCTTCCATCTCCCTTTTTACTCCTTTAAACTAAAGTTGAATGTCCCTTTATTGTTTTTGCCATGTGCATAAAATAAAATAAAATTATATTAAATTATATATTACCGCTGTACAGTATAAAAAGAGAATAGTAAATAAAATAGAGGACTATATTTATATACGCACTACCCGTATGATGGTTGAAATGGCGAAGCGGATATTAAATATACGCCCTATTTTACCGCAGAGCGCACAGAGGCATCAGAAAACCCCAGTGTAGATTGGAAGGCTCTTAAACTCTGCGCCCTCTGCGATCTCCGCGTTGATAAATCTCTGGTTTTTTCGATTGTGCTGTAGAAGCTATGGCTCCGAGCATGGACAGTGCAAATCCGATGGCGGTTTTGAAACTCCTGGCTTGGGAAACGGACAGGGCAGCCAATCGGGAGTGGGAGTAGCAGTAGATCGAGTTGCCGCCTTGCCCACCTTTATTTTCTCCGTGATATGGAACACACCGATATAATCCTCAGATATTCTTGTCCTATTCGTTCTCGCACCGACGTGAATAGAGCCATTGAACGCAGTTTCAAATTCCATTGACGACTTAGTCGCCGTTGTATCATCCACCATAGATGCGGCATTGCTTATCCTCTTATGTATCGCAGTGCCTGCCTTTTTGTCCTTACTGCAAATGCCCTGCATCCACTTAGAAGAGAAGTTCACACCGAAACTGTCCGAGAAGTTAAATGTAGTGGGCTTGTATTCCGCTTCTGTGCTCTTATTAAGTCGCTGTGAGTCAGAACGCGTGTCCGAGGTGTAGATTCCGCTTCCATGCTCTATTACCTGCATATCACCGGAAGCAAGTGCGTTATCCACTATCACATACCCCTTTCCAGTTACACTTTCAGACATCTTTTTCAGTCTGCAATCATATACTTTTAGATAGCCGTCCTCAGTTCTAACATCTAAGACGTAGATTGTCTCATTACCGGCTTTTACCGCTGCCGTTTTATTGTTCGCAGCCAGTATTACTTCGGCCGAATGCCAATCGGTAGAAATGGTGATGACCCTATCGTCATTGGATTTGGTAATAGTTGCATTCTCAGCCCAATAAAAGTTGATATCCGGATTATCTACGAGGAACCGTATCAGATTCTCGCTATCGTTTCCCGGAACTCGGCTCCAGTTGAACAGGTACCGGCACTCTTCTTTTGCGGCCCAAAAGAGCTCGAACTCGCCTATGTAATCTTCAGATGTCGTTACGTCCTTTGATACGGCACCTATGTGTGCCGCGCCATAGAAAGAAGACTCAAATTTCATTGCTGTGCCATATTCGCCCGTTTCTGTTTTCGTATCATCTTTGATGTAGGTGGCATCCTTTATCTTCTTGTGCATTGCATCGTCCAATAGCATGTTCTTACTGCATATGTCCTGCATCCATTTATTAGTGAAGATCACCGCGAAACCATAAGAGAAGTTAAAGGCAGTGGGCTTGTATTCCGCTTCTGTAGTCTTTTGAAGGCTAATACTTTTGTTCTTTGTCCCAAAATTCAAGAGCTCTTCAGAGTCATATATGCCACTGCCATGTTCGGTAATGCTCAGACTCGTCCCTGGCACGCCACCCACAGTCGTAGAGGCGGATGCACTTACAGGGCCTTTCTCGGCACATGTAATTGTAACCACATTCTTGAGGATATATGGCTTTTGCTCCGTGGATAGGTCTTTGCTAACCATAACAAAACCTTCGCCGGTTACACCGCCACTTTCCGTAAAGGTGAGCTCTCGCGATTCAGGAACCTTCACCTTTATTGTTATCGTTCCGGATGCGTTTGTCCGGAGAGTACCAATAGACCATATATTATCCGTGCCGGGATCAGGAGCAGGCACGGCAGAGACGAACGTTACGCCTGCCGGATAGTTTTCGGTTATTGTGACATTTGTTAGAGCTACCAGGCCCAGATTGGCGTATAATATCGTATAGGTAATAGTACCACCAGGAGCAACGCTCGTGGGTGCGGACTTTGTTAATTCAGGCCACGGTATTCGCACTCCGGGTCCTCCCTGATCAACAATGACGCCATCTGCTACGCAATCGTCATCGCCCAATCCACCATCTACAAGCGTGATCGTGAGCATATTATCGCCATCGTCGCTTCCCATCGGTATCCGGATCCATCCGCCCTCATCGACATGATATTTCCAGTACTGTGTACCCACAGGTACATTATCCGGTAGCGTTAACGTTACCACCACTGTCTGACCCGGTGTGAGTCCGGTTATGTTGAACGAGAAGAACCCATGAAGGAATCCGAGGTGGGGTTTTCCGTCTGCGGGTAGCGTGGACTCGTCAATTGCCTTTAGATCCTCCATCCGTCCCGCATCGATACTGAAGTATGCTATGCCCGTGCCGGTGGCGGTTTCTATACCTCTTATGGTGATGACCTGTGCCGTATCGTTCGCAAAGACGTTATCGCCTGCTGCTGGACTCCCAGTAGCATTGACGGAGTTGTTTAGCACTCCCGGCGCTTCTTCGTCTATCTGCGCAACAAGCAAGATCGTTTTTGACGCGCCGGCGGCAAGAGGTCCTATGTCAGTCCATGTTACTACCCCATTATGAGCGTCCGCAGGGGGATCAGAAGAGCGATAAGTCATACCTGTTGGCAGTTCATCTTCCAGCCTTACCGGATCGAGTATGCAGTCGCCGGTATTCGTTACGTTTATAGTGAATGTGACGTTTGTGCCTAGCTCGCCCTCTGTGGGCGATGCGGTCTTGATAACACTTATGCCTGGTGTAAGGGCGGTTACCCTGTAATACGTATCCGCAGAGACATTATCGCCGTGCAACGGCTTGCCCTCTACATGGACTGTGTTGTTCAGCACTCCACTCGCGCCATCATCTATATGCGCTTCCAGGTAGACAGTCGTGGACTCGTGTGCTGCAAGAGTACCGAGGTTCCATGTTATCGTCCCCTGTGGCGATTCTGTTCCTGTTGATTTAACGTAACTCATACCTGCGGGTAGCGTATCCACTGCGGTTACATTCAATGCACAGTCGCCCTGATTAATAACAGTGATGGTATAGTTTACAATTGTGGATGGTGCTCCTTCTGTTACGTTCCCGACCTTTGTTACTGATATGCCAGGTTCTAGTGCAGAGACAATAGCATAGCCGGCGGCGGAGACATTATCGCCCGCAGGCGGCTTGCCACTGACAGTAACCGTATTGTTTAGCGAGCCAGAAGCGCCGGCATCGATATGAGCAACGAGATATAGCGTCTTCGTACCTCCGGAAGCGAGCGATCCGACATTATTCCAGACTACCGGACCTGAGGTATCGTCCGCAGCAGGCGAAGAGGAGACATAGCTCATTTCTGCCGGCAGCGTATCAACGGCCTTTACTGGATCGAGTGCGCAATCGCCCGTATTCGATACCACAATAGTGAAGTTGACATTGGTGGAAGGAGCGCCGGAAGAAGGAGATGCAGTCTTCGTGACCGAGATAGCAGGAGCAAGCTCAGGACCAAACTTCTGTATTCGGTGATTACATGTATCAGCGACAAAGACGTTGCCACTGCTGTCTACTGCTACGCCACAAGGACGATAAAACTGCCCGTCACCGGTACCACCACTGCCCCACTGGGTGATGTATGTACCACAGGAGTCAAACTTCTGTATTCGGTGATTATATGTATCAGCGACAAAGACGTTGCCACTGCTGTCTACTGCTACGCCAAAAGGCCGATTAAACTGCCCGTCACCGGTACCACCACTGCCCCATTGGGTGATGTATGTACCACAGGAGTCAAACTTCTGTATTCGGTGATTAAATGTATCAGCGACAAAGACGTTGCCACTGCCATCTACTGCTACACCAAAAGGACGACCATAAATGCCCCATTTGGTGATGTAGCCACCACTGGAGTCAAACTTCTGTATTCGGCTATTATATGTATCAGCGACAAAGACGTTGCCACTGCTGTCTACTGCTACGCCACAAGGACGATAAAACTTCCCGCTGCTGGTACCAGAACTGCCCCATTTGGTGATGTAGCCACCACTGGAGTCAAACTTCTGTATTCGGTGATTATATGTATCAGCGACAAAGACGTTGCCACTGCTGTCTACTGCTACGCCACAAGGACGACTAAACTGCCCGTCGCCGCTATCAGAACTGCCCCATTGGGTGATGTATGTACCACAGGAGTCAAACTTCTGTATTCGGCGATTAAATGTATCAGCGACAAAGACGTTGCCACTGCTATCTACTGCTACGCCAGAAGGCCGATTAAACTGCCCGTCGCCGGAACCCGTAGTGCCCCATTGGGTGATGAAGTCATACCCGCCTTCGGCGGATGCCGCGGCGATGAAGAAGGCGAGCACGAAAAGTGCTAAAAGCGCTATCATGCATCCGTGCAGCCAGTTCTTACCTGAATTTTTGGCTTTATAGGCACTATGCCTTGAATCTCTGCGCATACACGTTATTATCAAAAATAAGGCGAAAATTATGCAAAGTATTTATATAGGCATAGTGCCTATTAGGCACTATGCCATTCATACGCACTAAAATAAGAGAGGGAAAGAAGTATAGATACCTGGTCGAAAATTACTGGGACAAAGAGAAAAAAAGCTCAAGGCAGAGAGTGATTCAGTATCTCGGTGTGGACATCGGAGCAGAGGGAAGCGAGAAACTCATATCTCCTTCCCATAAAATGGACGAGATTGAACGAGCTATCCCGGTAGGGAAGCTTGCGCTGTATTACGCGGCAGCACAATATATTGATCTCGGGGATGCCCTGGAGAAGTACTGCCCTTCCCAACGTTTTCCCGTTCTCGCTCTTGTGATGAATCAGGCCTGCAATAGACTCTCTCTGGAAAAGGCTGCTGTTTGGGTAAATAATACACCTTTAGCAGAATGGGAAGGCTCAGAACAACACGCTCTAGCCAGAATAGATCTGGATAACGCTCTCAACACACTCTGTTTCGTTAAAAACAGTATCAAATCAGACGTCGGGCTTGCCATACAGCGGACAATGGCGGAAAAGTGCCAAAAGCTCGACTCCAAACGAAGAAATCATCTTTTCTATGACGTCACAAAAATAACGTACTTCGGCGACAAATGCAGTTATTCGGAGAAAGGCTATAATTCGTCTCATAGAGGCAAATGGACAATAGGCGTAGGATTTGTGATTTCAGGAGGGAATGGATTCCCGGTCAGATGCGGTGCTATTCCGGGTTCTAAGAACGACACGCTTACGATGGAGGATCTGCTTGTAGCCCTCAAAGCTTGGGGATATCAAAGTATTCCTATGATTGTAGACCGCGGAATGCAGAGCGCTCAAAACATCAAAATAGCTCGAAAAGAAAGTTTCCATATCATCGGCTGTTGTCCCGAAACCCGTAACGAAGTTGTCAATGCATTATCTTGCTGGGAGGATGAGGATATTTCTAGGTGGGAGAACGCCGTGAAGCGGTATTCCGAAGGGATGGTATATGTTAAAGGTTGGAAAGGAACCCTGTATGGGCAATCCGGCTCGATAACGGTTGTTTTGAATCCCGCGCGAAAAGCGCTGGAAAAAGCAAATCGGGACATGATGATCAAGGAATTGAGTGAAACAACCGATAAGATGCGTGTTAATGAACTTAAAGGCGTTCTTTCATCTGTGATCGTCAAACAAAGAGGAAGACGAGGTTTTAGAGTGGATGATAATCTTGTACAGCAGGAAGAATTCATTGACGGTCGTTTTCTAATGTTCTGCACGGACCAAAGAATAAGCGCAAAAAATGTTTTCACCATTTATTTCCAGCGCGATGAGATCGAAAAAGCCTTCAAAAGCTTGAAGGGGGAACTCTCTTTGGGTCCCATCCGTTATCAGCGCCCGGAACGGATTGATGCGTATCTCACAATCGTGTTTCTCGCATACCTGCTTAGAACAATTGTTAAATTCCGGTTGAAGAAAGCAGGCATAGCTATGTCAGTTGACCAGGCAGTGGATGAACTTAAAAATCTTACGCTTGTTGAATTCTCCTATAAAGGCAAGGTGAGATGGAAACTTTCCCGAGCTACCAAGAAGCAATTATTACTCATGAAGGCAACGGGTGCCGATAAGATATTACATAGTGCTACATAGTGCCCATAATCGCTAAAATTCAGGTTCTTACTGTTCATTTTCAGTACGTCCTTTCTCTTTGGCATGAGCATTTAATAATTAGCAGAGATAGCGAAGGCGTATATAAAAGCTTTTCTATTTCTTTGGACTACGTGTTATTAACATCAGCCAGATGCGTAATGTTAGCAAAAACCGCTCTTTCAATAATATCCAACTAAAATTAAATAGTGACACCGATTAACGCAGATAAAAATAAATCAGTGCAATCGGTGTAAATCGGTGTAAATCTGCGTCTTAAATAGGCAGAAGTTATAGTTTATATACCTAAATACGATAACTTTTTATGTTGATATTGATGTATAATACTTATGTATCAACGAAAATTTATAGACAGGAAAGAAGAACTGAAATTCCTTCAATCTCGATAATAAGAATGGGATATACTATCTGGCTACAAAAGAAGGTGATAGGTCCAACATCAAGGACTTCTCTTATCGGATAAGCAGAATGATAACTCATTTCAGACCCGTACTTTAATTTCTGGTTCCGATACTTTTATCCAAACCGGATCGACCTGGAAGCGCTGGTGGCATAAAGATAAGGAAATTGATATTGTTGGATTGAATGAACAAAACATCTACATGTATCTAGCAGGGAACGAGAAGCCCGACTTCTGGACGCTCTGTAAATTCAGATCGGACAAGACAAAAGCCAATGCCTCAAATGGCAACACGCTAAACAAAGCGGATATCTGCTGAAGAGGAGCTAGATACTGCGAAGCTTTTTTGATTAAACTTTTTTATTTGAGATTTATCACCTCTACCTCGGTTTATTCACCACAAAAGGATAACTTTGATCTTTTGTTAATATTCGGACAAGAATTTTTCCCCATACTGTGGTGCCTTTAGGATCAACTCGATATCATCCTCTCGGAATAGGAAAGGTTTCAACTGCTCTGCCAGTCTTCTAAATTCTTTTTCTGGTATCTCGGACAGATAACGCAAAATCAATTTCTTTGGTTCTTCTCTGATATTATTGGCATAAAGCACCTCTCGATCAAAGGGGAATTTCTTTCTGAGCATGAACAGGACATCGTAGATAAATGCCATTCTGGACGGTTTACTTCTATCTTTATCATGACATCCCCACCTCGCCCATTAATAATACCATACTCGCGCATCAGCCCTGGAAAATTCAGCGAGGCTATATACAGACTGTACCGCGTTTTATATGAAACCCTTGGTGTGAATCCTTCCAGCGATAAATCCCGCTCTACATGCTCCAGAATTCTCTTAAAGTTGTTCTCTTCTATAAACGGGGTATTGAAATCCAAATCCTCCGAAAATCGTGGCAGGTTATAGAAGAATCTCAAAGCTGTGTCCCCAACAAAGAACATTGACTTAGCGGATTTACTTCTGTATATGCTATTTAGGATTATGGTTTGGAGATACTCCCTCAGGATCGCCCTTTTTTTTGTCTGTGGTAAACCAAGTTCTTTTGCCTCTTCCATAAGATATTCCATATTCAGCATTCTAACCAGTTCCTGCTATCTTGTAATTTGTTGATAGTCGCCTTATTAAAAAGGTCGGCATACCCCTTTGCTTTTTTCCACTCAAGCCTCTTAAGGATGTCAGTATCAAAACGCTCTTCATCAAAGTCTATTGATATTCCTTGCCGTAGTTTAAAGTATAAAAAGTCAACCAGCGCCTTCTCCTCATCTGCAATCAAAACCTT
>JAYEJE010000097.1:0-11687 GCA_034660415.1 Methanobacteriota archaeon
TTTAATTATCTTGACATTGTCACATTTCATTTACCGCAGAGAACGTTGAGTTCGCAGAGAAAGTTTCGTGTGCAGATTGTTACCAGGAAAAAAGGAAAGTATAATTCAAAAAGCTCATTAGCGCCATCTGTTGAAGTTTGACTTTTGCACGTTGCATTTTGTATTGTCTGTTCAAAAATCCGTGGATTTTTGAACAGATGCCTTGTATATCCGCTCCAAAATGTCCCTATCCGAAGGATACTTACAATCAACAATTTTCTCGAGCTTCAATGGGAGACCATCCATCCGGTACGCTATCTCCTCCGTCTCGACACCTGTAATTGCAGTGGGGATTGCAACAGATGCGAACTGCGTAGTCGGTGTTTCAAAAGGGTCTATCAAGATTATTGGCAGATCGCGCAATTTCCGCGCAGTAGTCATAGGGAACGAAGAAAAAGGGTCTGCACCAACGATTAATGCAGCATCTACCTCTCCCCTAGCGATCACATCCAAAACTGTCGTCTTACCCGGCTCAAAGATAGTGTCACGTGAGAAATCCACGCCAAATGGATAACCGGTCTCACGTAACAAGAGATTCACGGCACCGAGCACATTAAAATGGCCCTTCATTGGAAACAATACGAAATTCACACCTTCCTTGTTTAGCGCATCAACGAGAGCTAAAATCGCTTCAATGCTCTTTGATCCGTTTTTATTTGATAAGACACCAAGGCCCACAAAGATAACACCGTAAAAAGCTCTCTTCAGCCGGTCCGCCATTTTCCTTAGTGTATCAATGTCCATCCCGCCCGTTAGCTGTTCTCTTAACGACTCACCTTTTACCAGCCGCCGCAAAATATCCGCTATTTCTGCATCTTCTCCCGGATTCACCCGCAAGAACCATCTTGAGATCTTCTTCAACTCGCTGTCAGCCACATCAATAGTAATCAGTTCCCTATCCATCACACCCTTCATTGCATACCTTCCAACTGGATATACAGAGTACTTGGAAAGGTGTCTTGGATGCGACACAACGGGATTAGCGCCCCAGTAAATGATGACCTGGGCGTTGTCTCTTATCTCATCCAGCAGAGCATAGTAAAAAGGGTGCTTCTTCAATTCCAAATACAGAAGATTATGGCAGATTGATTCCGTGATGTCATATACGCCCTTCTTTAGCTTCGCTATTTCTAACGCTATCCGCTGAGCGTTATAGCCACTATTGCCAAGCCCATAGATAAGCGGCTTATTCGCAGCATTTAGTATGTCCACCGCCTTTTCTATTGCATCGTCATAATCTGTCTCTTTACCGTCTACTACTGGCTTCCTTAGCCTTTGCTCGGTTTTCTCCGCCGATAAGAACTTTTCAACACCGAATGTGCAAGCATTTCTTATCTCTTTTATTCTGTTTCGCTCTACGTCTACCAAAATAACCACATCATCGCATAGACAGGCGCAGAAAGGACATACAGCAGTCTCTATTATTTTCTCTTTCCCGTTCATTTCTATAAAAATGATAATCTTATCGCTTTATCAGCCGGATTGTTTCATTGAATGAACAATCTAAGCCGAGTTTGTTAAAGAATGTAACGATATTTCTCACATCACGTAGTAGGAACGCATCGGCATTAGGGTGCTGCAAAAGCGTAGATTGCCCCATATCTATTATTACCGGTTCTATCTCAACGTCAATACCTTCAAATTCGCGCTCCACATACCCTTTCATCAATATGTTAAACTCGCTGAGGTCTGCATGCACCATCCGCCCCTTCTCATACATGATCCGAATATAGGAAATGATGCGAAGAAAGAGCTCTTCTAGTTCAAAATCAGTTTTGAGTATGTCCTCAGGAACATCTCTCAATCTCGGTGCTGCTACCCCGTCCTGACCTATAAACTCCATTATCAGCACATTTTTATCAACAGCTATTGGCTTTGGCACTTCAACCCCGGCGTCAAAAGCTCTTTTGAGATTCTTTAGCTCTTTTCGTGCCCATGCAGATACGATACTTCTTCGGTCTCGCTTTATGTTTTCAAACCTCGGGTCGCCAATAATATAGTCAAGCATGGCATTGAAGTTGGAGGTGCTTACTTTATACATTTTTATCGCCAACTCCTCCTCTTTTGCACCAATAGCATGAAATATAACCGCTTCTTTACCACTACTTATAGGACCACCCAACGCTTTTAATAATCCCCGCTTCCTGAATTTATACAGTATCTCCAACGTGGGAATGTCAAGAACAGATAGCTCTGTTTTTCTATCACGATAATCCTTATTCTTTCTTTTACCCTTAGGTAATGGCTTTTCTTCCCGTTCTAGCCATTTTTCTACTTCAAATAGCCCTTCCTTCTTAACCATTCCATTTGTGGTCTTCTATATCTGTAGATAAGGTCGGCCTTTTCATCCTGAAAGTCCCAGGGAACTATTATTACTGCGTCTCCGACGTTTACCCAATGTCTTCTCTTTAATCTGCCCGGGATTCGGGCCATCCTTTCTTTCCCATCTAGGCACTGCACGGTTACCCTTCGCCCGCCTAACATCTTCTCTACTATCGCCAACACTTCCCTTCTCCTTTTATCCGGAATACGCACACGTATTACTTCTTCTGTACTTTCAGGTTTATACAATTTTTCCTCCTCTTCGGCTGCTAGCCCCACCTTGCGAAATATTTAAATTTAATAATAACTTACTATGTATAATGAAAGAGTAAGGCATAATGCATTATAAATCAAATTTGGCAGTATCTTCGAGTAGAAAGATTTAATTATATAAAAAAGAGAGGATGGAAGAAAAGATGAAGTCGAAGAGAAGGTGGAGGAGCATATTAACACGGCTAAGAAGAGCTTTGTCTTTCCGGAAGGCGACGACGAAGATTGGCATCTACGGACCGCCGAATGCCGGGAAAACCACTTTGACAAATAGAATAATCCATACTTTTGTAGATGAGAACGAAGATGTGGGGCTAGCCACAGAGGTACCCCATGAGACAAGAAGAGCAGTCAGGAGAGCGGGAGTTAGCATAGACCTGAAAGCTAAGTCATTGGAGGATCCAAACCTCGATTTGAATTCCGAGTCAGAAGTAAAGCCAAAGCGAGGAAAAGCGAAGTTGAAGCTGGATGTGGTTGACACGCCGGGATTAGCGACAAAGATAGATTTTCATGAGTTTTTGGCTTATGGTTTGGAAGAGGATGAGGCGAAAAAAAGAGCGAAAGAGGCGACGGAAGGCGTTATAGAGGCAATAAAATGGCTCGACGATATTGACGGCATTGTGCTTCTTATGGATTCTACCGAAGATCCGTATACGCAAACTAATATTATCATCATCGGGAACATGGAAGCAAGGGGTATCCCGATTATTATCGCTGCAAATAAGGTAGACCTTGTGGATGCCACGCCACAAAGGATAGCAAATGCTTTCCCGCAGCACTCAGTCATACCAATATCAGCACTGAAGGGCGAGAATATGCTGGACTTATATGAGGAAATGGCGCGGAGATTCCGGTGAGGGAGTTATACGATGGAAATAAAGATGAATCTGATTTCGGAAGACAAAATAAATTCGATGACCTCGACGGAGAAGTTAAGATTTGTACTGGACGGGGTAAAGTCAGGGGATATAGTGGTGTTGGAAGGCGGTCTGACGTCAGAGGAGCAGATGAAACTGATAGAGCTTACAATGGCGGAGGTGGACGATGATTTTTCTGGCATAGAGATGAGTGGATATCCGTCTAAAAAGGGATTTTTGAATATAAGAAAGAAGACAAGACTAACAGTTATAGGACCCGCGAAGATGATGCACACGACGAAGAAGGATAAAGACTTTATAAGTGCGATCATTTCCGCAATCTGAGATCTCTGAAATAAAGATGCATAAATGCTTGAAATGTGGTAAGGAATTCGAAAAGATAACAGAAGAGATGCTGAATGGCTGTCCTGAGTGTGGTGGGAATCTTTTTCTCTATATAAAGAAGGGAAAAGAAGCAAGTGCAACGGACGTGGTGGACCAGCTAAAAGTAGAAGATAAGGTGCCCCTAGAGGTGGATAAGATAGAAAGCTTAAAGATTTTGAGCCCAGGCATATACGAACTCAATCTGGATGCGTTGTTAGAGCGGAAGGAGATAGTAATGAAGATGAAGGAGAATGGCTCGTATGTAATCCATTTGCCATCGTTATTTAAGAAAAAGAAGTAGTATCTTGAAATATCAAACATCCATCACGCCCAAAACGCCCATACAAGATAGCGTCACTATTATACCTGCAATTATCACACCCGCGAGGATAGCAACAAATGCGTATCGGAAGCGAATGCCGAAGACGAACGCGACTGCACAAGCCGTCCATGCTCCCGTCACGGGAAGAGGAATGGCGACAAAAGGTATCAGACCCAGAGAGCCGTATTTCTCCATCCTCTTGCTATGTCGCCTTGTTCGTGCGAAAAGCCAAGTAAAGAACCTGTCGAGGATAGTGTATCTTCGCAACCAGTTTGAAACCGGACCGAGAAAAAGAAGTAACGGCACTACAGGTAGCATATTCCCTATTATGGAAAGGACAAAAGCTTCAGCATAGCCCATATTATAATAACCTATTGCAAGTGGTATAGCAGCACGGAGTTCGCCAACTGGCGTCATTGCCGTCAATATCACCGTGATACATTCAGATAGCGCGTTAATACCAATATCAACAGCCATAATCTTTATAAATAGCATAGAGATATATTAAGGAGAGGTCAGGAACATGAAATTCAACCCCAAACAGATAAGAGAAGAAACGAGCAATGATTTTGAAGCCGCATGGCTAGCGGGAACAAAATATGCAGATGAGAAGCGAGTGAACGAAAGACATCCAAGGTCTTTGCTACGTTTACGCTATGGTAAGCCACATCCAGTATTTGAAACGATCCAAAAGCTAAGAGAGGCGTATCTGCGGCTAGGATTCGAGGAAGTCATGAATCCTGTGACGATAGAAGAAGCGGAAGTGAAGAAGCAATTTGGGAAAGAGGCACTTGCGGTCTTAGATCGCTGTTATTATCTCGCTGGCTTGCCTCGCCCGGACATTGGCATTTCTGATGAACGCGTGAATCAAATGAACTCGTACTTCGGTAAACCATTCTCAAATGATGAAATAGACACACTCAAGAATACACTGCACAGCTATAAAAAGGGCGAAATAGACGGCGATGATCTAGTATATGAAGTAGCAAATAGTCTGGATGTGGCAGATATGGAAGTAACGAAAGTGCTTGAGGCGGTTTTTCCAGAGCTAAAAGACCTCGCGCCTGTACCTTCCAGAAGCACATTGAGGAGCCACATGACCTCCGGCTGGTTCTTGACTCTTGCTGAAGTCTGGAATAAAAAGCCATTACCGATAAAATTCTTCTCCGTGGACAGGTGCTTCAGAAGGGAGCAGCGAGAGGACGAAATACGACTACGTAATTACCATTCTGCATCCTGTGTCTTCTGCAGCGAGGATGTAAGCATAGACGATGGCAAGGACCTCGCCACCGGGCTGCTTCTGCAATTCGGATTTGTAAAAATGCGATTCCAAAAGGACGAGAAACGGTCGAAATATTACATGCCCGAGACACAGACGGAAGTTTTCTGTTATCATCCGCGGATAGGGTGGGTGGAAGTCGCCACTTTTGGGATTTATTCGCCCACTGCACTGGCGCAGTACGAGATCCCCTACCCTGTAGTAAATCTTGGACTGGGCGTAGAGCGATTAGCGATGATATTGCACGATGCACAGGATATGAGGGCATTAGCATACCCTCAGTTTTATGCACCCTGGGAATTGAGCGACATGGAAATAGCGGCGATGATCCGTCTGGCGGAGACACCGAGCACGGCGGAAGGCGCGGAAATCGCAAAAAGTATCGTTCGAGTATGCGAAGAGAGAGGAAAAGAGAAATCACCCTGCGAGTTCCTTGCATATCAGGGGCCACTATTCGGACGGGATATTGAAGTCCGGGTGACAGAGCCCGAAGAAAACACGCTTTTATGTGGTCCCGCATATCTGAATGAAATAATCGTGCATGAAGGGACCATATACGGGATACCGAGGAAGAAGGAATGGAAAACAGTATTTGAAGAGGGTGTACCAACGAACATAAGATTTTTAGATGCTTTTGCCGCTTTCGCCGCTCGTCAGATAGAGGAAGCGGAGGATATAGCCAAAAAAGAGGTAAAAGTAAAGATAGTGCGGAGCGGTGCGGATATAAATATAAAGGTAGAAGACGTAGCGATGCGATCTATAACATCGAAGAAGAAGAAGGTAGATATAAGAGGGCCTGTTTTTATTACTATTGTGGTTAAAGGATGAGTAATTGTTTAGCAAACCACAAGATTACACAACACTTTTTCTTTTTTACAAAAAGAAAACCTGTGCTAAAAGAAAAACAAAAATAACGTTTTTAGTGAATGTTTTTACCGAAGGTAAAAAAGTTGTTGGTAACGTTTTTGCTTGCAAAAAGGTTTGTGCTAATCTTGTAAAATCTCGTGGTTTTTTTCCCCTGCTATATAAATACTGATGAACTAAAAAAGCAGACCCCACATAAGAAAATGCTGCCGGATACCGGGTAAACCCATCTCCCGTCTCCCATCTCCCGTCTCCCGTCTCCCATCTCCCGTCTCCCATCTCCCCTCTCATGCATCCGGTACCAGATCACCAGCAATAGCCACAGATGTCCCCGCAGGTCTCCCTATATTAATTACTTCTTTTATCTCTTCCTCTATCTCCGCCGCTTCTGCATCATCATCTATTTTCAACCTTACAAGCGTCATTGAATAGTCTTTGCTAATATAATCGTATATCTGTTGTCTTTTCGTTTCATCTTTCTCCTCTAAGAGCGACACAACACTTCTCAACGTTTTTGGTATCCTGCCATCATTCGCCTCCTTTATAATGTCCGCCGCGCTATGCGCATCCACAACACCATCAACAAGCTTTGCTCGCTTGGATAGTAAATCAACATATTTCAATACCTCTGGGTCACGGACATCCCTTATCTCTTCGGATCGTGCAAATCTTGGCTCGAGCTCTACTACAATGTTTAACTTGCGTAGGCTACCCGGGAATTGATCCACTATCAGTTCTGATGTCTGCGGATCAACACCGGATATTATATATTTCACACCTGCGGGCTTTGTAATAGCAGCTATATCCCTCTGTATTATTTCTGCTACTTCTTCCATCTTCGCTTCACTTAATCCCGCTATGGGACTAACTTTTATCAGCGTGATGCTGAAGTCGTCATTAACAAATCCTTCTACTTCTGACGGCGGGAAAAAGGCAGCCAAAACTTCTCCTACCTCTGCGGAATCCCCTGGAACACCATCTTTAAACGCAGTGGCAACTGATTGAACTTTTTCGATCTCTGTTTCATTCTCAAGTCGTTCGTGTAACTCAATTACCGATTGTATCACCGCGGGAGCTCTTATATCACGAAGAATGTTCTTTGCGCTTGTTTCCTCGTCCAAACAAACCGCTATAAATATCGTTCCTTCACCGCCGAATTTACTCGCTACTCGCTCTTGCAAGACGGAAGCAGGCACCCCTATGTTATCATGAGAAAGCAGCACTATCGCAGCGTAACCTGAAATTGCGAATACTGCTATTATCAGCACTGCTATGATTATCCATTTACCCTGCGGACCTTGGGGTGGAGACAAACTCTTTGACCCATTTGCTATACCCTTCTTTCCTTGTAGTGCCATTTTGTCCTTGGATATAATGTATAACTGCCTTCTATTTGAGACACGGATTTACACGGATTTACGCAGATTTATTTTAGTTTAATTTAACCATGTTGATTCTTATCATCTGTGTTAATCTGCGTTAATCTGTGTCTATAATAATATAATTTATTTTTCTACATTTTTTATATCTCTGATTATAGATGGGAGAGGGGAGAGAGGAGAGCATGATGATTTAGACTCGCTTTCTTCGCATAATAAAGGCAAGAATAAGGGCGATTAGGATGAATAGACACTCAAACCCAGGGATAGAAGAACTGCTTGATGTCACTTCCACTTGGATCTGCTTATCGAAGGTATATACCTTATCATCGCCTAAGTCGCGGTCCCCAACGCACCGTATCTCCAGACCCTGCTGATATATCTTCTTCGCAGCGTCTTTATCCACATCAAATTCCAATATCGCGTCTCCGGTCTCGTTTACCTTTAAATTACCGACATGATCGCTCTTCACAGCGAAATCAAAGGGCACATCCGCTTCCCCTGTTACCCGAACGCTAACAGATTCTGCTTCCTCTGAACCCTCATTCCGGACTCGTACATGCAGTATAGCGTAATCGCCAGCGCTTATGTTCCTGGGCTCGGTATAAGAAGAGACAATCTCAAATCCCGGCTTCGGCTTCACTAATATACCTATAGGTAGTGACCCTTCTATTCGAACATTCTCATATAGGTATCTTATCCCCAGTGGGATGCTATACTTCTTCGATTCTATATTCTCCGCAACATCAACATGGAACGTAACCGATTTTGAATTGCCTGCGTTCAACCTGCCTATGTACGCGCGGTCCGTTCCCGACCGAGAAGGCTTGAATTCTTCTGTTTCTCTGCAGAGCAAATTCACCTCTACATTCTTTGCTGCTGCCTCGCCACTGTTCTCGATATTGGCTGTTATTTTAACATCTGTATCTCCAGGTCTTATTTCTGTTGGATCTGTATCTACATTTCCAACATTTAATATCACATCCCCTTTTACATTGAAAGAAATTCCCAATTTCACTGGCTCACTAGGATATGCAGTACTCCCGAAATAAAAAAACTTATTCGTCCTGGATACATGCCCCTCTTGGGGATCAAAATAACATTCATCCCAGTAGCTGCTGATAGGCATGGGATAAACCCCATTAGGAGTACCTTCTTTCACGTGAACAGTGATTTTTACCTCTTTCGAGCACCAAGAATTCAGCATGTTTATTTGGACTACCGTGGGTCCAACGAGAGATACGTATGTGGTGTCTCCAAACACTAATCTGACATCTCTCGCATCTCTTGCGCCGTTGTTCTTCACAGTCAAAACAACTTCCTTTGTCTCGCCAGGATGAACCTCTGTTGGCTCTACATCGGTTATAACAACAGAAGATAACGCACCACTAACAGGCATCACGACAGAAAAAGCGGATATGTAGAGGCATAGTGCAAGTACTACAACTACCTTTTTTAGCGCTACTGCGGTATCTCTTTGCGTCATGCGTCCTAATAGTAAAGAAGGCGATATTACATATAAATTTCGACCAATTAATTGCAAACTGCAGACTCCAAATCGAAATTCAAAAACGACATCGATTGAACTTTTGCATTTTGCATTTTTTAGGGTGCCCCCAGCCAGTCTCCTCCGCCCCCAATTACTATATGATTAATAATATGGAAGTCGCCCAAATAGTCCTCAGTTCCATAAACGGTTGCTCCACCGCTACCGCTACCGCCACCTGCACCCCTTGGCGGGTCTACTGCAGCGAAGCCAAAATGTCCCTTCCCTGTCATGTACGTGTTTGTACACATGGAGAATGAAGAATTATCCATTGCATAGCTTGTATCCGTGTCCAGATACTCTATGTTCGAGAAACTTTCACAAGCTACCGCGCCTATTTTGTAATTCTTACCGGTGTTCCCATAACTAAAGTTGCCTGACTTGGACTGAATATGGGCCCACTCCTTTGAAGAGAGCATGGTAGTATTAGTATTCAGATCTACGCGCTGGCTACCTAAGTAATAGCCCTCTCCCTGCACTCTTCCGATTAAATAAAGACCGTCATTATCGAACTTTCTAGTTATATCTACAACACCATACCCACTCGTAGTAAACCAGTTGCAGGTCCCCGCCGAAGCAATGTTCGGCAGCACGAACGCGGCAAACAATAATGCTAATATAAATATAACAATTTTTTTTACGCCCTTCCCTTTTTTCGCTTTCATCTTTATCTTCACGCCTATAACAATAATAATAACAATGCTATACGGTATATTAAATAAAAAAAAGCTCCTTTATAGGAGCCATCGTTTGTGCTCGTTAAGGCTCTTTTGTTTGTGTTCCCGACCAGACTCTAATCTTGCGGGAATAACTTGGTTATTGTCTCGTTAGCAAGGCTTGGTGAAATCGTTTTTACATTATGATTACCGTTCAACGCGAAATCCACGAAATTCACGTTGCCCTCGCTATCCAATTTCAAGATAATTACGCACTTCGTGTACTTGTTCCAGTATATCAACGTATTACCATGTGCAACTGGTGCACCGATTACCCCTGCGCTAGGCCCACCACTGCCAACGGCGTTTGTAGCCTTCGGCTGGGAACCAATTATCCATTCTCTATGCCTGGCATTGCCCACGTATTGGATTTTACTGGTATCTACCGGCCCCTGATCATTTATCATGTCCTTGTACACCGCTTTAGTTATCAGCTCTGGCTGAGACCCTGCTGGCAATTTCGCTAATGATTGGCGTGCAAGCGCATAAGGAATCTCTGTTATTCCATTGCCCCACCGGCGGAAACTCAGGACCTCTATGTATCCGGAGTCATTTAAGTGTATATCGATCAAATACTTTGTCCCCTTCTCCCAATACATAATCTCCATTGGAAGCCCCGCGAATTTTGTACCTTTTGTCCACTGTCCATCCACCGGATTGCCCACAAATTGGATCCTACCAACGTCTATCGGCTGTTCTATTTCAGCCGTGTACGTAGCTTCGTCCATCATCTCCGCTGCTGCTACTGTCTGCACACCGCCTACTACTACACCTAATAAGAGCGCAATAGCAAACAAGACTATTACTTTCTGTTTCTTCATTTCTTTTCTTATCACCTCCTTTTCGTTTATTTAGAAAAGTTTCTAAATTTTCCTCTTTCTTTATATATACCGCTGCTATTTCCTTCTCTCTCTCTCTATCAAAAAAAGTAAAAAAAAGCCTCTGACAGAGGCTTTACGCTTCGCCTAGCAATCCCCGTCATAGAAATCCGCGGGTAGTCCTGTAGGTCCAAATGGGCACTTTAACCAGCACGCATCATCTTTAGTACTGCTTGGTGGCTTATCCTTTTTCACCTTCATATGCTTTTCCATGCTGAAGTTACCAATGTAGTCCTCAGACACTCGTATCATCGTTATGTGGGGATCTGTGTCGTCCTTAACTACCACTCCAACGTGACTTGCACCCCTTACAGTAGAAAGAATGTCCATCTTCGCAATACCATGCCCGTGCACTCCTGTCTCTTTATTATCCTTGCAAATGTCAACTTTATATTTTTTCGTATCATCGTCGATCGCATATGGCTCAACGCAGGACACATTACTCACGATCGTCTTCTTAATGTAATCGGCATCAGTATATTTTGCTCGCATTGCTGTGTCAATCTGATAATTCTTTATGCACAGGTCTTCTTTCCACTTAACCGAAGATTCGTCATCGATCAAGGTCATGCTTCCACTTGTAAGAGCCACTGGCTTAAATGTCATCTCCGCGTCTTCACAGAAGTCTATCGCTTGACTCACGTTTCGTTTGAATTTTCCACTTGGTGTTTTATACTTTTTCACAATCGTTACCGTTATCACTTGGTCTACTTCATAGTCTCCACAGCCATGAATGTGCAGATTTGTCTCGAGATTATGTGCTGGATACCCTGGCCCTGGTACGGTACTTATATCTTTATCCACCATAACCAGACCCGTTCCCTCTACCAT
>JAYEJE010000098.1:0-2235 GCA_034660415.1 Methanobacteriota archaeon
TGGATACATTAATACTCACATGCTTCGATAAGAAAAAGCACCTATTTAAAGTTATCTTTCTACACCTCGCTATTTCCCATAAATTTAAATTTGTACATACGTTATATCAAAATGTGCGGAATGTGGGTTCTACCCATAAATAAATTTAATTTAGGACGCAGATTTACACGGATTTACACGGATTTTTTGTTTTCTTTTGTCGGACTCACTGGGCTATTTTTAACGGCATTAATCTTTTCACCGCATTTTTTGGTAAAGCTTTTTGCTTGCAAAAAGGTCTGTGTTAATCCATGTCAATATTTAATTGTGGTATATACACTATAACCCAGCGTTCGCTCCGCATCAATTATTATATCTATCCAACCATATATCTAACTGGTGCATCCAGACATCTTTATCCCAGGAACATGCCTCATCATATTTCTCCTCTGTCTTACTACAGATGTCCCTCTCACGGTCAGACACATATTCAAGGATAATTTCAACTGGGCTGCATTTAGCCTTGCGGAAAAAGATTTAATAATAATCCTCCACTTCGAGTTCCCACTCGTCAATATCCATGGCAAGGACTCTAAAGTAGTAGCTGCCATTCCCTGCGTGAATGTACCTCGTATCCCTGTGAGAATCTTCTTCATCCCAACTCCACTCGTCAACTAACTCACTTGTTTGACCCTCACGATACACATGCACATAAAAAAGTGAGAAGGTTGAGCTGATTTTTACTAACCATTTCACTCGCCACTCATCACCCTTTATAGCAAAAGATGGTGTTGTCCGACCTTCGGTACCAGTAAACGTATTCACCGAATGCCATGTCTTCTGCCCAGGCGTTGGAGTAGGTGATGGATATAGATATATCCGATCTCCGAAGTAATTTCGCGCATGTAAGATCAACGGGTAATTGTCATCCCCGGAACTTAGGCGGTAGGGAGTATCCCCAATTCCATCTCCATCTGCATCTGATCCTTTGTAATCGTCCCAGTAGTTACCGAGATAGCTTGTGTATGTGCTACTATTGTATGTGTATGTTATTTCAGATGGCGAATCCCATGCGTTGGCAGGGCTAAGCGATTTGACGTTAACATTGTTGACTATGAAGTTATTAAGATATATGCGGTTGTTGTCCGAAGACTCAAGGTAGATACCCGCATCGTTTTTCGATGCCGTGTTGTTCGCTATTATGTTCTCGTCTGATGTCCAGAGCCCAATACCACATTGACGGTTATAGTTTGCAATGTTATTATGAATCTCGTTATCATTTGATTGGCTTAAGGCTATACCATGATAATAATCACTATTTGAGGCATCATTACCGGTTATCCTGTTGTTGTTTGAAGACTTGAGGTAGATGCCCTTGTCACCATTATTCTTAGCCGTGTTGTTTGCTATTATGTTCTCGTCTGATATCCAGAATATAAGACCATGTAAATGATTATAGTTCGCAGTGTTATTATGAATATTGTTATCATTTGAATCTGCTAAAGCTATTCCACTACCGTTAGCATTGTTTGAAGCGACATTATCTGTTATCCTATTGCTGTAAGAAAGCCCGATCGAAATGCCACAGTTTCCGTTGTTCTTCACGGTATTGTTTGCGATTATGTTCTCATCCGAAGCCAAAAATGCAATACCATCATAATGGTTATCGTTTGCACGATTATTACGAATCTTATTATTGTTTGATGAATCTAAGGCTATCCCATTGTAGTTATCATTATTTGAGATCTCATTATTTATTATCCTATTGTTGTTTGACTTATTAATGATGATGCCATTGTTGCCATTATTCTTAACTGTGTTATTTGCTATCATGTTGTTGCAAGATCGCCAGAGTTCTATTCCGTGCAAACCTTTTTGACATGTTAGCCCAGAAATTGTGGTGTTGTCTACCGTAATAAGTATACAGGGAAAAGAACTATTGGCTGCGTGTATTATAGAATACCCATACGGGGCACTGATTGTAAGTGGTTTATTCATTACTACGTTCTCAGTATATGTTCCCGGAGAAACATCTATTACGTCTCCAGGCATTGCAGCTGCCACAGCTTTCTGGATAGTGTGATAGTCCGCGGGGACCTTGATCTTTTTGGGGATAGATGCTTTTAATTCTTTAAAGTTTCACTTGGTTTCTTTTTGATGAATAATCGCATTTCCAAGAATATATCTCCCTCATATTGTTTATATATACCATTTTGCTAATATAATTAGATTTAGAGGAGAGATAACATGAAAGAT
>JAYEJE010000099.1:0-11657 GCA_034660415.1 Methanobacteriota archaeon
TGTCTTCGAACGATGATTCATCAGGAATCTGCTCAAGCAACTTTCGCACTTCCGCTTTTGCCGTGCTCATTCTTTCTCCCGCTCCCTTAAACTATACCTATCTTTAGCTAAAAAGGATTGATAACATACTCATATAAATCCGTGTAATCTTGTGGTTATAAAAAGGAGCTAAACAAATACTTCGGAAGAATAGAGTTCACGAAACCACTTTACCGTCTCTTTCAAATTCGCTTCTAACTTATCCCCGGGCGCATATCCAAAATCCTTCTTCGCCTTTGTTATATCGCCTAAGGAATGCAACACATCTCCTTCCCTCTGCTTTTCATGTATCGGATCCAAATCTCGTCCCATGATCGCCATTATCACGTTTGCGAGTTCATTTATCGTGATCCGTTTTCCCGTTGCGACATTATATACGCCTTTAGCATCACTTTCCGCAGCAAGGATATTCGCACTCACGACGTCATCAACAGAGGTAAAATCACGCGTTTGAGTCCCGTCACCATAGATTATTGGTGGCTTTCCTTCCTGAATACGCTTTATGAACTTTGGTATCACTGCCGCATAGTCTGAGTGAGGGTCCTGCTTAGGCCCATAAACGTTGAAATATCGTAATGCCACCGTTTTCAAGTCGTAAACTTCATCAAAAACATTACAATAATACTCGCCTATAAGCTTTGTCACGGCATATGGCGAAAGCGGATTTGGATTCATATCCTCTCTCTTCGGCAGTTCGGGCGTATCGCCATATGCAGAACTAGAGGATGCAAAAATCACCTTCTTCACGCTACAATCCCGCGCAGCAATGAGGACATTTAGCGTTCCCGTCACATTTGCTTCATTTGTACTTACCGGGTCTTTGATACTCCTCGGTACGCTTGGTATTGCAGCTTGATGGAAGACGTAATCGGCACCTTTAAATATCTTACGCAGTAAATCTAAATCGGTAACGCTGCCTTTAACCAACTCGATCTCAAAACCACGGATATTCGCCTCATTCCCTGTAGATAAATCGTCCACGATAATGACTTCATTATCCCCTGACAGTACTTCAGCAAGATTTGAGCCTATGAATCCTGCTCCCCCTGTTATAATCGCTTTCATCAATTTCTATATTACCTCTATTCTATTCCTGACATGATTAACTATCCTACACCTCAAGTCGCCGTGCTACCTCATCCAAGAACTCTTCCGTGTACACAATCTTCTGTGCCGGCGGTTCCGCCAGTTTCGCTAAGTCGCCAGTCATTATACCGTCTTCTATCGTCCCTAAAGCAGCAGCATCCAATTTGTCTGCAAATACGCCAAGCTCAGGTGTGCCGTCAAGCTCGCCACGCTTCCGGAGCGCACCACTCCATGCAAATATCAGTGCGACAGAGTTGGTAGAGGTCTTCTCTCCCTTGAGATGCTTGTAGTAGTGCTTTTGCACCGTGCCATGTGCCGCTTCATACTCGAAGTAGCCATGAGGCGATACTAAGACCGAAGTCATCATAGCTAAACTCCCAAAGGCTGCAGCAAGCATATCTGACATCACGTCGCCATCGTAGTTCTTCAGCGCCCATAGTAGGCCACCCTCCGCCCTCATTATCCTTGCTACCGCATCGTCTATTAGCGTATAGAAATAAGTTATCCCTGCCGCCTCAAACTTATCCTTGTACTCCTCTTCATATAGCTTCTCGAATATCTCTCTGAAGTTATTGTCGTAGGTCTTGGATATAGTATCCTTCGTGGCGAACCATAGGTCCACTTTCTGGTCCAGTGCGTAAGAGAAACAAGCTTCGGCAAAGCTAGTTATTGATGCGTCAAGGTTATGTATGCCCTGTATTATACCCGGTCCATTGAACGCATGTATCGTGCGCCTAACGTCCTCACCATTTTCAGTCGTGACCACAAGCTCAGCCTTCCCTGGACCCTCAATCCTGTACTCAACGTTCTTGTAAACATCGCCGTATGCGTGCCTGCCCAATATTATTGGTTTTTTCCAGTTTCTTACCGCTGGTTGTATGTTCTTCGCCATTATGGGTGTTCTGAAGATAGTACCATCTAGTATGGCTCTGATTGTGCCATTGGGGCTCTTCCATTGCTCTTTCAGATTGTATTCCGTAACCCGTGCCGCGTTTGGTGTTATCGTAGCGCACTTAACACCCACATTATACCTCTTTATCGCCTCTGCCGCATCTATGGTTATCTGGTCATCAGTTTCGTCCCGCTTTTCAAGTGCGAGGTCATAGTACTCGGTTTTGAGGTCTATGTAAGGGCGCAGAAGTTTCTCTTTCACCATACCCCACATTACCCTTGTCATCTCGTCTCCGTCCATCTCCACTAATGGAGTCTTCATCTGAATCTTATCGGTCATTTTTTTTTGTTTGTTTATTTGCGCTCGGTATCTCAAATTACAATTACAAATGTTCTAATCCGCTTCCACCATCACCCACTTGTCCTTCCCCTCCCATATCTTTATTGAATCTAATGTTACACCAAAATTCGAGTCTTTAAACTTCTTCTCAAACTCAGCTCTTAAAAACAGAGCTATGTTCTCGCTTGTTGGATATGCAATTATCTCGTTTAAGTGCTTATGGTCTACAAGATCAAGCACTTCTTCTACCAACGCTTTTACTTCCGAAAAATCCGCTACACATTCTGTATCTTTCTTCTTCTCGCCTTCCACCACTATATCTACCCTATACGTATGCCCATGCAGATTCTTACATTTACCCGTATGTCGCGGCAGCGAATGCGCAGCACAAAAATCTGTTGATATTCCCAATTTCATATGTGATAATCAGAGCTATTTATATGATAAAAAGCTGATAGTACTTATATCATGGCAATGGGGAAGAACACAATAGGCAAGAAGATCCGGCTCGCAAAGGCTAATAATCAGAATAGGCGAGTTCCTGCTTGGATAATCGTTAAAACGAACCGGAAAGTGTCAACACATCCAAAAAGAAGGCATTGGCGGAGGACCAAGTTAAAGGTGTAGTTCATCATGGGAGAAGAAGTAGGCGAAGGGATAGAAGAACGTATCTACACGATACCGTTGAAAGCAGTGAAAAAAGCACCGCGGTGGAAGCGGAGTAACCGTGCAATAGCACTAATACGGGAATATCTAATGAAACACACGAAATCGGAGTATATCCTGATAGGTACAACAATAAACGAAAAGGTGTGGGCGCGTGGCTCTCAGAAACCACCATCAAAGATACGTGTAAAAGTAACAGAAGAAGAAGATATCATCCGGGCTGAGCTTGTAGAATAACGTGATGAAAAAGCGAGGCACGCTAAAAAGGTTAGTTAGTGTTGACGGTAGCACGTATATAGGCCTTTTTGCGGTCTGCACGGAATCGGTGGTTCTTTTGCCTTCGCGGATTTCGGATAGATTAGAGGATGATATAGAACGTGCTTTGAATGTAAAAGCTATAAGAACTACGATAGCAGAAACCTCTTTAGTTGGTTGTTTCGCTGTTGGAAACTCAAATGGCTTTATCATTTCCTCTTATGCTCTTGATAGCGAGATAGAAAGCTTAGCTGAATTAGTAGCTGCAGAAGGGCTAAAGGTGAAAATTCGCAGACTGCCATACATAGATCGGATGACCACTGCGGGTAATATAATACTTGCAAATGATACTGTTGCTCTTGTCCATCCTCTGTTATCGAATAAAACAGTAGAAGTAATAAAGGAATCTCTGGACGTAAAGGTGTATAAAGGCACGATAGGTAGATTAAATACTGTGGGGATGGCTGCGGTAGCGACTAACAGAGGCCTCTTAGTGCATAAGAATGCCACTCCGTCAGAATTAGAATTCTTGGAAGAAATATTCGAGCTCCCGGTGGGGATAGGGAGTGTAAATTTCGGTGTTCCTTTAATAGGTGCCGCTCTGCTCGCGAACACAAAGGGATATATCGCAGGCTATGAGACAACGGGCGCGGAGTTAGGGCGGATCGAGGATGTGCTGGGATTTTAGATGATGAATACAGGATGCTGGATGCAAGATTCACGTTTGAGTGGGATATTCATAATTTCGCTAATAAAATAAGTTAAACCGCTACAAAATAAAAAGAGGTGGTCAAATTAAAAATGGAAAAGGTGTATGTATTTAAAGCGGCTTTTAAGTATCGGAAGGGGCTTTGGCGTCGTATTGAGATTGAAGGTGGACAGACTCTTGCTGATTTCGATGGCATCATGCGTGAGGCGTTCAACCATGACACATGGGACCATTTGAGCGAATTTTACCCTAAGCATACGCGGGGTATGAGCGGGTTTGGTGAGATCGAACCGCATGGCGGTGGAACTGGTGCAGAAGTGCGAATAGCTGATCTCGGGCTCTTTGAAGGGGACAAGTTAGAGTACGTGTATGACTTCGGCGATAATATCCAGCATGTTATCACATTGGAAGAGATTGTGGGGCCAGAGAGCGGGGTCAAGTACCCTCGCATCTCTGCCAAGAGTAAGACGAGAAAACGATACTGCGTAGAGTGCAAGGAGATGGGGAAGAAGACAGTTGCAACATGGATTTGCATCGAATGCTCAGAGGAAGCAGGAGAGGACATATGCCTATGTGAGAACTGCCTGACGAGCGAGCATGATGATCACGATGTGGAGGAGATACAATATTAACTTCTTTCGGAATTGCAAAAGCACTTCTTCTTAAATGCGTCGACCGGGATTTGAACCCGGGCTTTAGGCTTGGAAGGCCTAAGTCATGCCTCTAGACCATCGACGCTTTTCTCCATTTAATATCATTGTGTACAAAGTATATTATTTTTTTTTTTGCCAAGACTTTCTCGTATTTGCATAGCGGATTTTAAAAACCACGAGATTCCACAAGATTAAGGGAACACACAATTAATAGTTTACCCGCCAGATGTGCTTTTTTATCATGTAGCATGTTGATAGCCTAATTCGGTCACGTATAGCCCAGCAAAAGAAAAGACCTATAAAAAGTCTATAGACTCAGATTAACACTGATTAACGCAGATGAAAAATAAATAAATCTGTGTAATCTTGTGGTTAGCTAAAGAATTACCATTTTACGTTTATTCGATCACTTCTATCAACTTTATAAGCACCTTTTCCAAATTCATCCGGCTTTTGGCTGCATCTTCTACTATCTTTTTATAGTCCAACGCTTCCTCCTCTATTATACCATGTGCATAATTGTCCACCGTGCTTATATCTGCGTATCTGAGCCCCAACTCCTTTGCAAGTGTAGCTTCGGAAGCCATATTCATTCCTACCACATCGGCATAGTTTCTCATAAAGCTTATCTCCGCTTTTGTCTCGAGTCTCGGGGCCACGGTCTGGAAATAAACACCCTGCTCAAAGATCTCCATGTCCAATTCCTTTGCCACTTCTATTATCGTACTCCGTAACCCATCATCCAAGCCCGGTGTAACATGCACGATCTCATCATCATAAACAGTCGGTATATTGTACAGACAGATGTAGTCATGGGGGACAACTAATGATCGGGGTGTTATAGCACGCTTTAGACTACCAACAGAAGTAGCTCCTATAACCTTCTCTACGCCCAGCAGCTTAAATGACGCTAAATTCGCTCTATAATTTATCCGGTGTGGTGGGATATTTGTCGCTTTACCATGTCTTGGGATGAAGACAAGCTCGTCAGTAACGAGCAGATAAGCGCTGCCATACTTTGTCTCCACCTCCTTCTCTTTTGCACCTTCAAGTAGCTTCGTGCCAAATAAACTTGTCCCGCCAATGACACCCAATTTCATTTTTTTAGATTGAAATTTAATTTGATTTACTGCCATAAATCTTCCCAATCCCTTTCGCCGAGAACCACCTCAAACTCCGTAGCAGAAATAACTGGCTTCTTAAAATGCACAAAATCCTCTGATAACCGCGGACATGCAGTATTCACAAATGCGTCCACTTTAAATCCCAGCAAATTAGCCTCTGTTATATCTTCCATCGCGATTAAATAAGCATCTAACCCTTTATGTACCGCTTTTAGCCTCGCCGCAGTCGCTTCGTTAAGATTGAACTGACCGCATTTCAGCCCTATCAAAATCCCAACCGACTTTGCATCCAGTGCTCGCCCTATCGCGATATACCGCTTTTTCCTCTGTTCTTCCGGCTCGTGTATATTTATTTGCATGGAGAAAGGATCAGCGGCAATTACTCGCTTACCCTCATATAACGCTAGTCCTATCGGATGAAAGCTACCACTACCTAAAAATAAAATCTCGTCACATGGGACCGTAGCGGAAGAGAAATCGCAGCCCAGTACCTGCCCATCATATTTCAGGTTCTTCGATTTGCCTATTACCGCTCTCTTTCCCGCATGAGCAAGCAATATTTTCGCCTCTTTCAATGCATGAACATGCTGCACCGTCGCGACTAATCCAACACAATCTCCTTTTAGTTCCGCTATGGCTTTCTCCAGCACGGACTTAATCCCAACATTGCTCCTGAGTTCTATGAAAAAAACTTTTCTTTTGTCTTTTTCTTTTAGTACAGGTTTTCTTTTTTTAAAAGAAAAAGTGTCACTATGTCCAAAATGGAAAAGTAGATCCACTATCCGCTCCAGCTTCTCGTCTACATCACAGGCACCGAAACATGAAGACCCGGATATTATCACTTCCGCTCCTGTATCTTTCGTGATCTCGGAAGCTATCTCAATCGCCACTGTTTTGAGACCTTCTGGGAGCTGCAGACCTACCCTTCTCGCGTCCCTATTCTTTATCAATTCCTTTATCTTGTCTAATTCGAAGTCGTATGAATTCGTGCCCATACTCATTACTTCGTTTCTTGTGCATAAAATAAATTCTACGTATTTGAAGCTAAACAAATATTTCAAAGATACTAATATATGACCTGCCCTAATACATAAAATGAACATGAACCCGGATGAAGAGAGGGCGAGGCAATCGTATCTTTTCAAGAAAGCGTGGGCTGATCTGAGCAGTTTAACGCCCGGAGAATACGTGGAATTTATCAGTATTGATCCAGCAGAGCTAGGCATTCTGGCACTAACGCATACGGATGAGCCAGGTGACGAGACTTTAAATAGACTGTTAAAAGGTGAATGGGGTAAGAAGAAATAACGCTATTAAACTAATGCGAGCCGCTCCTACAGAAGAAAATTTTATCGTGAACTATATCACTCATTGGGTCTCCCCCTCCGCTCTTTTATACTCATATAATTCCGATTGTATTCTTCAAGCAGACCTTCATCAGCAAAACTGAAATACACGTTATCGCCTATAATAATATGGTCAAGGACGGTAATTTGCACGAGGTTGCACGCATATACCAGATCCTCCGTTATCGCCCGGTCGCTCCCCGAAGGTGTGGGATCGCCGGAAGGATGGTTATGCACAAAAATAAGCGAAGCGGCATTCTTATTGACTGCACTCTTCACTATCTCGCGCGGGTAGACCGAACTTGCGTTTAACGTCCCTTCAAAGAGATTCTCATCGTCAATTGTCTGATTTGCACTATCTAAGAAGATAACCTTGAATATCTCAATCTTCAAATCACGCATCGTTAGATACAGGTAATCAAATACCTCTTTCGAGTTCCTTACTTTACTCACCGATTTCATACTCTCTTTCAGATATTCTTCCGCCAATGCCTGAACAGCTTTTATCTGTGCTACTTTCGCCACCCCTACACCCTCTATATCCATGAGTTCCGTTTTATCCGCTTCAAATATCCCTTTCACACCACCAAATTGCGTGAGGAGGTCATTTGCTATTACGATCACGCTTTTTCCTGGAATACCAGAACGCAGAAAGATAGCTAATAGTTCGGCGGTGGTTGGCTTAGAATAACCATAAAGAAGTTTCTCACGCGGGCGCTCTTCCTTCCTCAATCGCTTTAATTGGTGTGTCGGGCGCAAAGAAGTAATCCATTCTTCCTTATATGCCGCCATAGCAGAGGGCATCCACTGAAAAATCTCTTTTTCCTGTTCAACAATTGAACCCTCATTAAGTAGTAGATTTATTATCTTACCAATTAAGCCTTTACTTTCGCCACACGCCCAGATGTCAGGTTTCGAGAATGATTCGGTCTTTACGAGTTTTTGGACTATTCGCTCATATCGCTGTAGTCGTTCAACGTCCTTTATCGTATCGGGGCTTATTTCCATTCTACTTAAAATACGCAATTAATTATATTACTTCCATTATGATAATCCTGAATAAATGTCGTCCGTTATATTAGGTCGACCTTCGTGCAGCTTTAGCGCCCGATCAGATTTTTGAACTATTACACGGTGGGATTACGCATGCGCTATCTCCCGTGTGTACTCTGACAAGCTCTATATGTCCATTACTGTGGCAATATAGACGTCCTCGACAGTTAGGGGCTCGAAATAAAGTTTGTCCGAAGTGTCGTAACCAGTGGATACCGTTTCTGGGTTGCAATTGATCATTACCGCGTCAAGCCCATCCTCTCGTAATGCGAAGGCCTCATGAACCGACATACCTTTGCGCAATGCTTCGTAGAGGGCGAATTTAACGACTACGTAATCAACACATAGCCTTCCTCTTTTAGCGCTTTGCACGCCTGTGTCCCGGAATAATCAAATTCGCAGGTTTGACCAATAATAATAGGTTCAGAGCCTATTACCAGCACTCTTTTAATGTCTTCTTCTTTTGGCATTTATCCTACTAATCGGCGAGGTCATCGGTGTCCCAAAACTCGCCAATTTCTTTATAGCTCTCTGCTTTTGATATGGTACTCATATTTCAGCGCATATTCGCTCTGTTCTCCATGTGTCATATTCCACGCTGAGATGATAAGTGCAAGCTTGTCTTATTTGTAGATAAAGAAAAGGATAAGATACAAATACGACATATTATTTTCAATGTATCTTATCTTATTCTTGTTCTTCTATATCTTAGATATTATCATCCGGCAAATAAAGCTATGACCGCAGATAGACATCACACCGCTGTATTCATTGTCATCACAATAACTCTGCTTTCTACGGGGGCAGCAGCGATGATCTATGAAGTCGTGCTCTTAAGGGAATTTACATTACTTCTCGGCTCTTCTTTTTATTCCGGCTCGATCGTTTTAGCGTCGATAATGGGCGGTCTCGCTATTGGAAGCCTCATCATCGGTAAACTCTCGGATAGAACGAAGAATCCTTTCCTTCTGCTATTCGTATTAGAAATGCTCATTGCCCTTATTGCTCTTATTATCGTACCTGTCACGAGGCGACTTGCACTTTACGATACGTGGACGCTAACAGACGGAATAATATATGCATTTGAATTTATCAAGCTCACACCCACATCATGGCATATCCTGCTATTTTATAGTTCATGCATTTTGCTCCTTCCTGCTGTGTTGATGGGTGGAGAACTCCCGGTAGCCATAAACATATTATCAAAGACAAAAACAGGAAGAATCGGTGAAGTATCCGGCTATTCATATTTCTTAGATACCCTGGGCGGAATAATTGGGGCGATTTCTGCTGGGCTCATATTGATCCCGCTATTCGGTGCTATAACGACAGCCCACACTGGAGGAATTCTGAATACCATAGGTGCCGTGAGTGTAGCACTGTTCATGATCTTGTTTCGGAATTCGGAAATCCCTACAACGACACAAACCGAACGCCCACGAAAGAATCGGGTGTTTCTTTCCGCAATTATAATCGTACTGGTTTTTTTTCTCTCGCTCTTTGCCATGGGCTACTACAAGGCAGAGCAGTTGGAATACACAACAGTAGGTGATTTGTATCGCGGACAGGTCATCCTTGAGCGAACACAGAGCAGATACCAGTCGATAACAGTAATAGACCATGACGTTCTTGGACGTGTTCTGTTCCTGGATGGCCGAGTGCAAATTTCAGAGAGTGATGACGAGCCATACTCAGAGGCGCTAGTATTACCTGTCGCAGTCACTTTACTGAATAACGCAGCACATAAACTTGATGTCCTCATCATCGGCGGTGGAGACCTCGGCGTCTTAGAGGTATTAACTAGGTTCCCGGATGATAAAATAGGGAACATAACACAGGTGGATTTAGACCAGGAAGTAATAGAAATCGCTAAGCAATATCTGGTAAGCATACATAATGATTCATGGCAAGACCATAGATATAAGTATGTGGCGATGGACGGGCGAAAATATATAGGTGAAGCGCTAAGGGCCAGTAAAAAGTACGACCTCGTCATTCTAGACCTCCCAGACCCTAATAATGATCTCCTCGCAACTTTCTATTCGCTGGAGCTCTATAATGACGTTTATTCTTTGCTGGGTGAAGAGGGTATAATGGCAACGCAAGCAACGCAGGCAGATTGGGCATTAGACGCTGATGGATACGTGGTAATTGCAAGCACATTGCGACAGTCACAATTTCCGATTGTTCGGCTGTATACGCAGTATATCCCCAGTTTCGGTCAATGGGGGTTCGCGATTGCATCCAAACATTATGATCCTCTGCAACTAACTGAAACTGAGATTGCGGCGGTTATCGCGGATATTGAAACAAACACATACAGTGAAGAGACGCATTTTTCGCTCTTCGCGCTTCCACCTTGGCTTCTAAAAGATATTGAGAATGCACATCTTATAAATACTATTGATAAACCTGTGATAATTAGGGAGTATTAAAATGCTACTACTACGGCTGATAAACCGGATAAGAGCTTTAAGGCGACACGTAGATAGATTCAGGATTCTAGTCCTACTACTTGGTGTGCTCATATTCGGCTCCATAGCGTTTTACTATTTTGAAAGAGGCAGTATTGAGGAATTAAACCTGGGTGATGCTCTTTATTGGGTACTCGTGACGATTACGACAGTGGGCTATGGCGATATTAGACCAACAACATTGGGTGGCCGGATCATATTTGTGCTGGTTGCATTAGGTGGGATAGGTACTATTGCGTATGTACTCGAACAACTCGTATCTTTTTCTACTAAGAATCAAATAAAGGTATTATTTGGGTCCGGAGCGGTGAAGATGAAGCGACATACTATTATTGTGGGCTGGAATGCCAAAGCAGAAGAGGCGATAAAAGAGCTAAGGCACGCAGACGAGGAGTTCTTAGTGGTGGGTACTGAATTGGATCATGCCGCGCTGAATGCAGAAGAGATACACCATATTAGTGGCGATCCGACAAAGAGTGAGACTCTGAATAGATGCAATATGAAAGAAGCGAAGACACTGATGATTTCTCTGGAGGACGATTCTGAGACGATAATGGTTGCGCTCGCAGCCCGGAAACAGAATCCTAATATAAATATCATTGCGACATGCGAGACGCAGGAACACGTGGATATGATGCGTGGGGCTGGAATAAACCATATAATATCTTATGCCGAGATAAGTGGCCGCTTACTTGCTCATGCGGTTACAGAGCCAGTGGTTGTGGCTTTCATTGTGGATGCTACGACATCTGTTGAAGGATTTGACCTGAAACAGATAAAAGTGGAGGCGAAGATGAAGTTGTCTGATATGTCGCTGAGAGATGATGAAAGGGTGATTGCGTTATACCAAAATGGTAGATTTATCCTTGATTTCGCGGCGGATGCTATGCTAGAGGAAGGTGAATATTTGGTGCTAATAGCAGCTACATCCTAAAACCTGCCGTGTTCATTTAGGTCTTCGAATTTCTTGGAAAAGCGGGTAAAAGTTTATCTTTACAAAAGCGTATAATAATTATTTGGT
>JAYEJE010000100.1:0-2186 GCA_034660415.1 Methanobacteriota archaeon
ATGGCCCGTAGCGACGGGAGATTATGAAGCGGGTGATCCAAAGAACCCCGTGGCGGTTTCCTCAGGAGGCGGTCATTTCAGTGATGCTGCGATACAGGAGTTTTTCGCTGCCGGAGCTGCAATAGTAGGGTCATGTAAGACAGAGAACATTGGACTGGAGAAGCAGATAGCGAATATTATCGCTAATCCAAACATAAGGTTCTACATCCTTGCAGGACCAGAAGTTCCGGGACATATAACTGGTGGCTCGTTGATGAAAATGCATGAGAAAGGTATAGACAAGGAATCGCATAAGATAGTAGATGCACCGGGAGCAATACCATTCATCGAGAACGTGCCACCTGAAGCGGTTGAGCGGTTTAGACAGCAGGTAGAAATAACTGAGATGATAGGTTCAGAAGACGTTGGAGCGATAAAAGCGAAAATAGCGGAATGTAAGTCAAAAGACCCTGGTGCCTTTCCTGAAGACCCGATGATAGTGCAGGTGGGAGCAGAAGAAGAAGAAGCGGCGGAACTGGTAATACCATTAGCTATGTCTGCCGATCCGTACATGGGCACAATCACCGATGCAGTAGAAAGTGTGAGATATAAGTCACAGGTGCTAGCAAGGGACTACAAGTTATCAATGGCAATATCAATGAATACCATTCTTGGGTTAACCGCGGGATTTCTGCTCGCTTTAGTTGTCGCCATACCTTTCATTGCGTATTTAGCATTAACGGGGGTGATTTAAAATGGGTGCACAGAAGGTTACACAACAGACTCCAGAGACGGCAGTGATAACGGCGAAGATAGACGATTTAAGGAAGCTAATAACGGTCATAGGAAAGGATTCAAGATTCGCAGCAGGACTTTGGGTCGGTTTTGTAAAAGGATTTGCACTTGGTATCTTTATAACCCTCGTGCTTGCCGGCTTGAAGATAGTGTTAATGGGGGTGAAGTAGGTAGCGATGGCAGAAGAAGAGAAAAGCGAAGAAAAGAGAGAAGAGGAACTGGAGAAGTTAGAAGAGGAACTGGAGAAGGAATTAAGTGTCCCCATACCCATTGCCATAACACCAGCAGAACATACGAAATTGCTGGATAGGTTGGATGTGATGGATGAGAAAGTCGAGTTCGTAGCTGGTGAACTGGCGCAAAAACAGGGCGAGAAAATTGGCACAGCACTCGGTATATTGTACGGTGCGGTAGTGGGGATACTGGTATTTGTGATGTTCTTAATCTAAAATAAAAGAGAGCGGATAAGAAAATTTTAAGGAGGACAGGAAAGGAAAAAATGTTTTTGTTTGATAGGAAGCAGGATATATATGAGATAGGCGGAGTGAAAGTAGGAGGTCAGCCCGGCGAGTGCGCAACTGTTATGTGTGGCACGATATTCTACGCGAAGCATTACCTCGTCGAGGATGCGGAAAAAGGTATATTTGATAAGAAAGCGGCGGAAGACGTGCTAAACAAGCAGGATGAGTTTTCTGATTTAACCGGTAATCCATGCATGATGCAGATATTCTCGGAATCGCCGGAGGCGATGGAGAAAGAAATTGCGTTCTGTGTAGAGAAGAGTGACTCACCCTTCTTGATTGACTCGACCGTTGCGGAGGCAAAGGTTGCGGGACTCAAGTACGTGGACGAAGTGGGATTAACAGACAGAGCGGTGTACAACTCGATAAACGTGTCGTGTTCACCGGAGGAGCTGAAAGCAATAGAAGAATCCAAAATAGAAGCGGCGATTATACTGGCGTTCAATCCAAAAGATTCTACGGTTGCAGGAAAGATAGACCTGTTAGAGACAGGAGCAGGCACTTTCGATAAAGGTCTGGTGCAGCTTGCACGGGACATGGGTGTAACGAAACAGATGTGCGACCCCGCAACACTGCCAATAGGTGCAGGAGTAGGTTCTGCAGTTGCATCTGGATTCGTCATCAAATCGAAATATGGTATATCCGTAGGTCTGGGCATCCACAATGCACCTTCCGCATGGACATGGCTGAAAACGTTCAGGAAGGAGCATGCGACGAAAGGACCAGGCGGTTGGGAAGGACTCGGCGCGGACGTGTTCAATATCTGCGATATAGCATCGAATGTCATTCCAATCATCGCGGGCCAGGATTTCGTGCTTTACGGGCCAATTGAGCATGCCCCAAAGACGTTCCCACTGGTGGGAATGGCAGATATGATTGTTGCAGAGGCTA
>JAYEJE010000101.1:0-2179 GCA_034660415.1 Methanobacteriota archaeon
TAATCGGTGTTAATCTGTGTCAATAATTTATTTTATTTTGAAAATCTGTGTAATCTTGTGGTTGCTGATTGTTTAGTTTATATATCCTCAGGCGCATGAGCGATCTTTATCAACGCCTCTTTCTCCATGAAATGCAATTTGCTAGGAACGATGAGCACATGTGGTAGCGCGCCAAATTCAAAGCTATTTAGTATATTCATATAATCTGCCTTCACAACCGGGTTATCGGACCCAGCCCTCGCAATACCAACAATTATCGACTTTTTTAGCTTGTTACCGTTCTTTTTCGTCTCCACTGCCTCCAGCAGCTTCAATGCTTCTGTTATGGTCATTGAGATGTCGAGATAGAGCAGAGTATGCAACCCACGCTCTCGGTTCGCTATTATCGTTTCGTACGGCACGTCAGATATAACGTCCTTGTAAGCTGGAGAGACCGTTATGGATTTACCAAACTTGTAATTCTGTAGCCCTGATAATCCGGCAACTGCAGATGAAATAGACGGTGCATGCACTATTCTCGTCTCTATTCCCATATCTATCGCTCTAAGCCGCAAATCAAGATGCGTTGTGGCGATCATTGCATCACCACCACTGAGTAGGACCACCTTCTGGTACTTTGCAAGCTTTAGTATCCCTTCTTCTGCGGTTTCCTCTATGTCGCTCCGCTCAAGCACAAAGATACGCTTTCTGTACATCCGTTCCATCGCTTCTATCGTTTTCCCACCTAACGGCGAGGTGTAAAACTCGGCATAAATTACGTCTGCATTCCGTATCGCTCCCAACCCCTTTAAGGTTATGTCCTCTTCATCGTATAGACCAAGACCTACAAAAGTTAGCATAAACAAACTTTTCTTTTTACAAAAGAAAAGTTTATTAGAAAAAAGAAAAAATTAGCGTGCAAATGCCTATAATATCAGTAACACTAGTATGAATATCACATCTATGACAAGCGTAGTTGTAGCACTTATCGCAACCGTCTTGCTCCCCAGTTTAGGACCAAAGAGCGACACGTGCAAGGGTAAAGAATGTTTTGCGAATCTTGCCGAGAATGATACTACCGTGCCCAGGAACAGTGCGATTAGCACAGTTTTTGTCGTTATCAGCCCTTCCGCCAGAAGGCTACCAGCTAGGATTATCCCGGCAGTAGTGTTCACAATCGCTGTTGCGCTAATCAAAGCGACTCCGCTTTCCAATCCGAAAAAGCTCGTAATAGGCCCTAGAATCGCAGAAAATCGATCGAATAAGTTCAACTCCATCGCCACGGATACCAGAAACAGGGTGATGAACATCGTGGGCACAATCCTTTTGAGCATGTTGTATGCACTCTTAGCGCTTTTATTCAATGCCTGTTTCTTATCCACAACCGGGGCATTATTGTGATTAGTAGCAGCAATAGCAGAACGTTTTTTCGTGTCTTTTAGCCATATTCTCGCAAGGAATATCCCTAAACATGTTTTCAGGAGTGATGCGAGTCCCACCATGCACACATATATTACACCCGTAGTCAACCCGAGAATAGGAATCACCACGGGTATGAAATACGTGAGGACGTGAGAGAGGATGCTAGGAAAAGAGCTGATTAGCGTGGTTGCGATTACCTCACGCTCAGAAATAGTTTTCTCGTTCAGGCCGTCCACGAGCATGGAGTAACCGGCAGTAGTGCTGAACGTGCAGGTTACCACCGAAAGAGCAGATACTGCACTGATATTCGCTTTACGTGATATCGGGTTAATCAACCTGTCGAATTTCCGCATTAGCCCGATGTCAACAGCGAAATTCGTTGCAAATATGCCTATTGCTATGACCGGGATAATTCTCGCCATCCAGTAAAGCGTATATATCAGCGACGTATATATAATCTCCATCATTTCAAACCAATTCGCCCTCTCGAATATACTTAATATGTCTAGGTTTAAACCTGCCGTATAAGAAACTTAATTCTTAGCTATACATTTTCACGTGCATTTTCGATTTCTTTCTGCTGGCTAAGTTGTTTAAATACCTGTAGCTCTTCTCTTCTTTAAATAAGAATCAAACAATAAATAAGAAAATGGAAAAAATTGCACCATTAAACACATTTAAGCTGGATTTCTTTCGCCTGATTAGATTCTCGATTGTAGGTGTTATCGGTGCCGTGATTAATACAGGACTACTATGGCTATTTACTGACCTTGCTGGG
>JAYEJE010000102.1:0-11325 GCA_034660415.1 Methanobacteriota archaeon
GTACCCATAAGGCATATAAAATACTATGACTTCCGGTATCCAAACGCGGATAAACTAATGATTGTTGCTGATGCACAATGGACAGAAGGAACCGATACTTTTAACATCAAATTACCCAGTGATTTCGTATTCTATGACAGATCATATTCGCACTATGCGTATGATAGCGGTGGCTCGACACTGAAAATAGATGGAAATGAGGTTAGTAGTTTGGGTGACTGTAATGATTATTCTCGATGGCAATCTGGTCAGCTCAGCCCAACTCAGCTTTCACTTGATGATTTCCATACAGTGAGCCTTTGGCATAGTGAATATTATACCTCTACCAAAGGTCATGCCTGTGCAGCCAGCGTTCTCATATACCGCGAGGCATAGATAGAGCAGAAATGATAAAACAAGCCAGAACAGCGGGATTGCTAAAACTAAAAACAACCGTTTTAATTCTGGTTTTAGTACTCTGTATCTCGATAACGGCGGCAACCGCCTCACAGATAGTAATCGAAGATGCAGACACCATTTGGAATGTCACCTCAGATTATCCACCGAAGCTAATTAATACAACGGACAATGTAACACCGCGAGTAACGGTAGACCACGCAAATACTATCTACCATAACGTTCTGGCAATTTTAACGGGATTGACCAATGTAACGAACATCGTAACAGCGCGAATAACAGCAGAATACGCAAATACAGTTTATTGCGCTGATTTGGATAAACTCCCGGCGGCACTCGCTAATCTTTCGCACACAGTTGTACCGAGTAGGTTGATATTTGTATCTGCAAACACAAACCATTGCGAAGAGCTGATCTACCCAAAAGAGTTCATGAGTGATACGATACCGCCGATAATCACCGATATATCCATAATAAACTTGGTGAACAACTCAGCGAAGGTAACGTGGATAACAGATGAGTTCGCAGATAGCGTGCTGAAATACGGTATGAACTCCACGGCGTATACAGAGACATGCAAAGATGAGTTATTTGTCAAGGAGCATGAGATAACGCTAACAGGATTATCGCTGGACACAACTTATTATTTCGTTGTGAATAGCACAGATCAGAGCGGTAATTCGGCTGAGAGCTCGGAATACAGCTTTAAATATGACGGGTGATAAGCGCTTATAGCAAACCACATGATTACACAGATTTCCACGAGAAACATTATAACGATCACAGATTATATACTTTATATGCAACGAGAAAGCGATACCATGAGTCCGGCTTAAGGACTCTATTGGCTCATTTATCCCATGCTAACCCCAAAATCTTGTGTTAATCTCGTGTAATCTCGTGGTTTCTTTCTCGTTATTCCTCTTCATCCACCACCTTGTATTCTGCATCTGCGGTGCCCGTTTCACCTTCTTTTGGACCACCTGCCTGCTGCTGCTGATACTGTGCACCTCCAGCTTGTTGATATGCGCGAGTCGAAATTTCGTGGAATGCACGTGTCAATTCTTCCATCTCCGCCTTTATCTTGTGGACATCATCGCTCTTTATCGTCTCTTTGAGCCGTTCGACAATAGCATTTATTCGTGTCCGTTCGTCACTTGAGACCTTATCGCCCAGATCAGTGAGAGACTTTTCAGTGGTATATATAAGGCTCTCTGCCTGGTTCTTAGTTTCCACAGCTTCGCGACGCCGTTTATCTTCCTCTTCAAATCGATTTGCCTCGTTAACCATCCGGTCTATCTCGCTTTGAGCTAATTTGGTCGAAGCGGTGATCGTAATTGCCTGCTGCTTTCCTGTGCCCAGGTCCTTGGCTGTGACACTCAATATGCCATTGGCATCAATATCGAAAGTAACATCAATTTGAGGCACACCTCTTGGCGAAGGTGGAATATCCATCAGATGGAACCGCCCTAGGGTAGTATTATCACGTGCAAATTCGCGCTCGCCCTGCAAGACATTGATCTCAACACTCGTCTGGTTATCGGCAGCAGTAGAGAATGTTTCACCTTTCTTCGTGGGTATCGTGGTGTTCCGTTCTATTAATTTAGTAAATACACCACCTAAAGTCTCAATACCAAGTGAGAGCGGAGTAACATCCAGCAGCAGGACATCCTTTACTTCTCCTGTTAGCACACCTGCCTGTATAGCAGCACCCATAGCCACGCATTCCATAGGATCAACGCCACGCTCGCCTTTCGAGCCCACGTAATCTTCAACGAATTTCTGCACTATTGGCATCCGCGTCGGTCCGCCAACAAATATTATTTTGTTAATATCAGTGGAAGATACTTTACCATCCTTTAATGCCATATCTATTGAAGCTTTGCATTTGTCCACGATCGGTCGCACGAGCTCCTCTAATTTCGCACGCGAGAGTTTCATGACGAGATGTTTCGGGCCCGATGCATCTGCGGTGATGAAAGGCAGGTTTATATCGGTCTCAAGCACATTAGAGAGCTCTATCTTCGCCTTTTCGCTCGCCTCCCGGAGCCGTTGCAATGCCATACTATCATTCCGCACATCTATTCCCGATTGTGTCTTGAACTCTTCCGCGACGTAATCCACGATTGCTGTATCCATGTCTGTCCCACCCAATTCCGTGTCGCCACTCGTGGATAGAACCTCGAATACACCCTCGCTGAACTCCATTATCGTTACGTCTAGTGTACCACCGCCGAAATCGAATACCAGTATCTTCTGCTCTTTCTCCGTTTTATCAATGCCATATGCGAGTGCCGCGGCTGTGGGTTCGTTTATTATCCTGACAACTTCCAAACCTGCTATCGCACCTGCATCCTTCGTTGCCGTCCTCTGGTTGTCATTGAAGTATGCTGGCACTGTCAAGACCGCTTTATCAACTTTATCGCCCAAGAATGCTTCTGCATCTCGTTTTATCTTTTGTAGAATGAACGCAGTTATTTGCTGTGGCGTGTATTCCTTGCCATGAACCTTCGCCCGGTAGTCAGTACCCATCTTCCGCTTGATGGACATCACCGTTCCGTCCGGATTGGACACCGCCTGTCGCTTCGCGGGTTCTCCAACCAGCATTTGCCCATCTTTCGTGAATGCCACATAAGAAGGAAATGCCTTACCGCCTAGGCTCGTCCCCTCTGCACTTGGGATTATCGTGGCTTTTCCTCCAATCATTGCAGCCGCAGCGGAATTGCTTGTTCCTACATCTATACCTATTGTTTTTGTCATCTTTTAGCACCTCTCCAAAAAAAAAAACATTACTTAATACTTATCTTTATTCAATATAAAAAACTTTCTTGTATTTGTTTAGGTTTTTTGGTAAAGCTTTTTGCTTGCAAAAAGGTTTGTGTTAATCTTGTGAAATCTTGTGGTTTTTTAGTTTCGATATTTTCACCTTCGATGTTCTTATCACTTTCGAGCCCAGCATATAACCTTTCTCAAACTCTTCAAGAATTGTATCCTCTGGATGATCATCATCAATGACCGTCCTTATCACTTCATGTTTATATGGGTCGAACTTCTCTCCTACTGCCGCTATTGGTTTCAAACCTTCTTTAGCAAGCACTGCGATTAAATCTTTATATATCAATGCAATTCCTTCTTCAAAGGATGTGTTATTGCTCGCAGATGCAATAGCGTACTCAAGAGTATCAATAATCGGCAATAAATTCTTTATTAACGTCTCGGTTGCGCACATTTCGTACAGTTCTCGCTCGCGTGCAACCATCTTTTTATAGTTCTCAAAATCCGCCTGGAGGTATTTTAGTCGCGATAAATATTCGTCTGCTAACTTAGTCTTCTCGTCCAATTCATTCTTCAATGATTCTACTTCTGTGCTTGTAACCTCTGCTTCAGCATCTTCAACCTCTTTTGCTTCTTCCATTTCCTTCTTCTGCTCTTTTGTCAAACTCGTTTCATCCCTTTTTAGTTTATCGTCGCATATATGGTATAACATTTTAGTATTAGATTCTGTTTAAATACCTTTCAGTGCAGGATTACTCATGATTTCAGACTTATATACAGCAAGACAGACAGCGCTACAAATTCAAACACATCTGGTACTATTGCAAACAACCCCAGGATAGGCATACGGCGAATGCCCCACATAGCGGGTACGAACGGATTCGAGGTGAGCGCCTGCATAATCAGGAGAACGATAAATGCAATCAGCCCCATTGCGAATTGCGATTTTATCTGCCCGTAATTCTTCGCATAGATAAAAAGCAAGCACAACAGTAGTATAAGATTTCCAAGCGTTATCAACGCTTTGATATTGACAATCAGCATATTTGGTCGCACGCTTTCGAGCGGTTGCTTACCTCCAATAAGTTGCGTGCCTTCTTGCATGCCCCGCGGAGATTGCATACCGAAATTGCTCAGGGCTGATACCACACCGATTGCTATCACGATCATCGCCAGAATCATTAAACCCATAGCTAACTTTCTTTTCATCTTCTTGTTGTATATAAAGTATAACTTCTACCTATAAATTTAATTTAGGACGCAGATTTACACGGATTTACACGGATCCAATTTTTTTCTGTGTTAATCAGTGTTAATCTGTGTCAATATTTTATTTTATTTTATTTTGTTTCGTTTTGTTCATCTACCCTTAAATTTATTTGTTATCTATATCTTTTTCGCTTTTAAATTTATCCCACATCTTATCCAAATGATCTTTAAAGACTTCATAATCTTTTTCCATGCACGAAGATAAGAAGTATACAGTGCCGTATCTATCTCCTGTGGCTGTGATTATCTTGTTGTCCTGGAGTACCTTAAGATGGTGCCTTACAGTTTTGTAATCCAAACCAAGTAACTCAGTCAACTGATTTGCGTTAGAAGGCCTTTCATTTAACGCCCTGATTATACGAGCGCGATTCACACCGCCTCTAGTACCAACAATCAGCCACCAAATTACACGTTTCATTGACATCAACCATCTTTTAACTAAGCATTGAATGGGCGTAGAAGCTAATAAATGTTCAATCTTATGTATGTGTAGGTACGATTGAGGATGGGAGAAGGGAGAGGAGAGATGGGAGATGCAGGAAAATCAAACGGAGTGACAGAGTAGGTAAAAATGCAGCAAAGAGCTAAAATATTGGCTATAGGATACACTGTAAGGCATATTGTATGCTCGGGTAGTAGAGCGGGCTACGAGATGTACGCCGCCGATGCCATCGGCGATATAGATATGAAAAGGTGTGCCAAAGATTATATCCCGTTAAATTGGGATCAGATAGATCTAAAGCTCCTTGAAGGAACGATAAAGGCAGTGGATGGTGTTATCCTAGGGTCAGGCTTTGAAGGTGCGGATTTTGATTTTTTAACTGCAGAAGATAGGGAGAAGATAATGGGTAACAATCCGGCAAAAACGAAGCAAGTGGCAAATAAAGCATGGTTGGCATCTAAACTGGATGATTTAGACCTCCCCCAGCCACTTACTTATACGGGCAAGGCGATAACAGACGGAGAAGCGAAACAGTTGCACTTTCCTGTGGTAGCCAAACCCGCTTATGGCGGTGGCGGAATCGCGAATTTCTTCTGCTATACCGAAACGGAATTGATTCGATCTGCTAGACATCTACCGGAATTCCTGTTTCAGGACTATATAAAAGGAAAAGCCGCTTCTATTTCCGTTATTTCGTCTAAACGCGAGGCAATTGCAATAAGCGTGAATGAGCAGTTGATAGGCTTGGATTCTCTTTCTGCGCCCGCCCCCTTAGTCTATTGCGGGAACATTTCCCCGTTTGTTACATCATATGCCGATACGGCATGCGAAATTGCAGAGACCCTAACGAAAGAGTTAGGCTTATTGGGCTCAAACGGCGTTGATATTGTTATTACAGACGATGGCCCTGTTGTAATAGAAGTGAACCCACGCATTCAGGGGAGTCTGGACACGGTGGAACTATCTACCGGTTTGAATTTGGTGAATGAGACTATGAAAGCAGTGGAAGGCAATTTAGTGTTAGATAGCGTAAATGCGAACAGATATGCAGTAAAGGCAGTTGTGTTTGCGGCGCATGACGGTGCGATAGCAGGAAATTTTGATACCGGAAAAGGCGGAATAGTTGATATACCAGAGAAAGGCAGGCTTGTAAAGCAAGGCGAACCGATAGCCACAGGAATAGGCATCGGAGATAACAGAGCAAGTGCCTTTGCAGAAGCGATGAAGAATGTCGATCGTATAAAAGCAGGTGTCATCGCCCAATATCCGGTGGGATCGGACTCTTAATTTGGTACACGATAAAAGTTTTATAAATAGCAAACCCTACCTAAATAATCATGTTATCCAGCGAGCACATGCTGTTAACCGCGCTTGTACTATTAATAGCATTTCTGTTCGTACTCTATGCCTACTTAAAGCGCAAAATCAATACTTCCGCATTTGTTGGGACTCTCGTGCTTGGCGTGATTATTCTAGTAACGCTAGGTTATGCAGGTGTGTTTACGCTGCTTGCATTCTTCCTGCTCGGTAATTCCATTACGAAATATAAATATGAGAAGAAAGCCATGCTCGGTGTTGCAGAGGGTAATAAGGGCATGCGAGACATAAATAACGTGCTAGGAAATGGCTTATCGCCACTTATCTTTGCAGTTTTATATGCCCTTTATTGCGATAACGTCTTCTTGCTCGCCTTCTCGGGTTCTGTCGCTACAGCATGTGCAGATACATTCTCTACTGAAATAGGACAGGCCGAAGGAAAACCACGGTTAATAACAACGCTTAAGAAGGTGCCGGTAGGCACAAACGGTGGTGTTAGTCTACAGGGACTAGGCGCATCACTGCTGGGTTCTCTCTTGATTTCGCTTGTCTGTCTCATATTCTGGTTTGACCTACAAATAACAGTAAGAAGTATTTTGTTGCTCTTCTGCATTTGCCTCTTGTCCGGGTTCCTTGGTTGTCTCGTGGACAGCATTTTCGGTGCAACCGCAGAAGATAGAGAGCCACTGAAATTGAATAAACATCACGTGAACATTTTGGCAACGCTATTTGGTGGCATTTTCGCAATTATATTGGGCTATTCCTTTGGGTTGTAATAGAGAAATGATAAAAGCTGCCAAATCAATAGTATAGTATAACTATGTCAATCCTGATAAAGAACGTGCTCTTGGGCGGTCGGGCGCGAAATATTTACATCGCGGGCAATGAAATAGAAGCGATAAGCGAAGCTAGTAAAGAGCAGGTGGCGGAATTTGTGATTGATGGCACAGATAAGGCGGCAATTCCAGGGCTTTTCAATGCGCATACACATGCAGCAATGACTCTATTGCGCGGCTATGCCGATGACATGCCGCTTCAGGAATGGCTCGAGACGAAGATATGGCCGGTAGAGGGAAAGCTTACGGAAGATGATGTCTACTGGGGTACGAAACTCGCATGTTTAGAGATGATAAAGTCTGGCACAATTTTCTTTAACGACATGTACTGGCACTGGCGAAGCAGTGCGAAAGCGGTTGCAGAGTGTGGAATAAGAGCGGCATTATCCGCAGTTTTCATAGATGGGTTCGATGAAGAAAAGTCAAAAGAGCAGATAATAAGAAATGAAGCATTATACAAGGAAAGTAAAGAACTACCGGAGAGGATTATCTTCGCTCTTGGCCCGCATGCGATCTACACCGTTTCTGAGAGTAGCCTATGCTGGGTGCGGGATTTCGCAGAAAAGCATGACCTTCTGGTTCATATACACTTATCGGAGACTAAGACAGAGGTAGAAGATTGTATAAAGCGGCACGGTATGCGACCAGTGGAATACCTTAATAAGCTCGATTTCTTGTGCGCACGGACCATAGTCTGCCATTGCACTCATCTCAGTAGACATGAGATGGAGTTGCTGAAGAAGCATAATGTGAAGATAGTGCATAATCCAGCATCGAATATGAAATTAGCAACGGGAAGAACGCACTACGAGGAGCTGAAAAGGCTCGGTCTATACTCAAACATCGCACTGGGGACCGATGGCTGTGCTTCTAATAACAACCTTGACATGTTTGAAGAGATGAAGATAGCTTCTTTGCTTCATAAGGTGTATTCCGGCGATCCGACATGCATGCCGGCGGAAGAAGCCTTTGGGCTCGCAACAGGTAACGCAGCACGAATGTTCAGGATAAACGCAGGAGAAATCGCCGAGGGGAAGCTGGCAGATGTTGTCCTGCTGGATTTAAAGAATGTGAATCTGGTGCCAAACCATAATTTAATCTCGAATATCGTCTATTCTGCAAACGGGAGCTGTGTTGATACCGTGATATGCGATGGTGAGATTTTAATGGAGGAGCGGAAGGTAAAGGGAGAAGAAGAGATAAAGGAGAAGGCGCAAGAGGTTGCTTATGAGATTGTGAAGCAGTAAATAACCTCTCAAACTAATATAAGCTAACAATGAAACAATTTATCATATATGCAAGTAAAGCTGTTACAAGTCCGGATTTCACTTTAGACGATCTACCAGGTAGCGGAGGTAGAATGGACCTTGTTGCAAGATGTATTTGCAACGCTCTTTGGATAAGCCATGATTTGAGAAGGGATACATGCATACATGTAGTTGCCTGTGGTACTCCCAACCCACAAGTGGTCATCTCCTTTTACGGGGACAGATTGAGAGGTGTATCTCCGGATGAAAGAAACATAGCGGCATGGATAAAGAAAACATTAGCATCAAAGAGGAAGAATCCGGGGATAAGCGTACGTAAACTCTCTTTTCAGCAGTTAATCGAGAAGTTAGCTTCTGAAGGGAACTCCTTTTACATATTACATGAGAACGGCATAGACATAGCAAGTGTAAAACTAAAAGCGAATCCGGTGTTTATCATCGGCGACCACGAAGGACTGCCGAAAGAAGAAGATGCTTTTGTTGCGCGTTTTGAGCACGAGAAGATTTCGCTTGGCTCTATCGCTTATCTCGCTTCGCAATGCATCTCGGTGGTGCATTATGAACTGGATAAATGATAATTTTAATTTCATTGCAGGTTGAGGCTTATCCCCTTTAGCAGCCGTTACTTATTCGTGCCAAAACATCTAAAAACCGCTCCACTTCTTCTTCCGTATTATACAAATACACCGAGGCCCTTACTGTTCCCCCTGCACCCGGCCCAAGATAGTCCATCAACGGTATGCAGCAGTGATGCCCCGACCTCACAGCTATGCTCGCTTCTTTGTCCAACAGTAAAGCAACTTCATTTGGGGTCTGCCCCTTCAGATTAAAAGATACCACACCAATCCTAAAGGCATCAGAGCCATAGCCGTAAATTTGGACTCCTGGTATGTCTTGCAAACCTTCTATAAGCAGCTTTGCCAGTTTATCCTCCCATGATTTTACCTTGTCCAGCCCTATCTTCTTTAAATACGCAACGGCTGCACCGTGACCTATCGCTCCTGCTATGTTTGGCGTACCACTTTCAAATTCCTCATACCCGCCTTTCAGTCGATAATCAACGAACGAAGCATCTTCTACCGTGCCACCACCGACCGTAAGCGGCTCTATTTCAGCCATAAGTTCAGTTTTGATGTATAAAGCACCGGTGCCCGTAGGTCCGAGCATTTTATGCCCTGAGAAGGCGAGGAAATCACAACCCAGTTCCTTTACATTTATTCGCATATGTGGTACTGACTGCGCAGCGTCAAGAAGTAAAAGTGCGTTATTATCATCGCACATTTTTGATATTTCTTCTACCGGCATTATTGAACCAAGCGCGTTAGAGACATGCGTTATCGCCACTAATCTCGTCTTTTCATCTATAATAGCATCAAAATCAGATGCTTCGAGCTTGGCCTCTGAACTCGCAGTACTGGGTTTCACCACTTCTAAATCTATACCCAATTCGTTCTTTGCTCGTATCCACGGTAAGAGGTTGGAATGGTGTTCCCATAAACTGGTTATGACTTTATCACCTTTCTTCAACCCCATACCAGAAGCCACTATATTTATGGCTTCCGTAGTATTCTTTGTAAAGATAAGCTCCTGCGATTTGGCACCGATCCCTTCTGCTACCTTACTGCGTGCATCTTCATAGCACTGTGATGCCATACGAGCTAATCGATGCACACCTCGACCTACATTTGCGTTGTAATTCCTGTAATAGTCCAATACCGCATCCAAAACAGGCTCGGGCGTCAAACTAGTCGCTGCACTATCCATGTATATTACTCCCGTGTTCAATATCGGGAAATCCGCTCTTATCTCTTCTATCTTCATCGTTACCAATAAAATAATCTGAGGATATAAAAGCATACACGATCAGATAATCGAAGAATCAAGTGATTTTTTAATTTTTCATAACCACAAGATTACACAGATTTCCACGAGAGAAAGAATAATATTAACATAGTTTCAGTACACTATCAACTAATTTATACCATATTAATCCCCAGTTCTTGTGTTAATCTTGTGAAATCTCGTGGTTGGCTCAAAAAAGGCGATATAATACGCGGTGACCTAGGTAAAATAGGCGATAGATGGGTTATTGTTGACTTCTGGGGTATTTATCCCAACATGGCAAAGTGGTATATAATAGGATAAAGGATTGCAATCCAAGATATTCTTAGGTAGTGTGCTCGCACTAACCAGAGAGAAGAACTGGGTATATGAAAGATGGAAGGGGCAATATCAAATCTGCAAACGCAATCAACTTTGCAGTGGATAACAGTAAAAGATAAGTGATGATAAAAAGCTGATATTGTAGATCGATTAAAGAAAGGTTTCATAGCGCGACAGGAAAGCATTCCTTAACAGTAATCAGCGGTTTCCCGTGTGTAATAATATTATACACTCGCCAGAGGTAAGGGCCGGGACGAGCCAGCAGCACCCCAAGCAGATGGTTACTCTCCAGATAGCCGACATCCAGTATCTCTCGCCTCGCCTCGATTCGATGCCGTTGCATAATCTTGCCGATCGGGATGTCCGCCCTCATCAGATCGGTTTTGAACCCAGGTTTTAGTCTTGATAAAGGTGTGTAAGAGCGTGCATAGAGTAGCGGCAGATCATCGGTCATTTGAACAATTATAATCTCACGCTCATTTACCGGCTCGCCAATGTCTACCGCGAGTAGGTCCGCAGCTTCCGAAGGGCAAGGAACTACCGCTTGCTTGATTGTTCGAATTGCAACTTCGCAGCCTGAGATCAGCTCCAGAAGAGTCGTCATAGACCCGTCATGACCAAGTAATACCCTATGTATCGGTAGTAGCCCCTGGCTATTACATAGCGACCAAATCTTCGCGGTCGATGCGTGCACCCGCGGAACTATTTTGCGTTTTTCCATTCTTGTTGTTGTATATAAAGTATAACTTCTACCTATAAATTTAATTTAGGACGCAGATTTACACGGATTTACACGGATTTAATTTTTTCTGCGTTAATCTGTGTTAATCTGTGTCAATAATTCATTTTCTTGAAGATA
>JAYEJE010000103.1:0-2158 GCA_034660415.1 Methanobacteriota archaeon
GGCCTTATATTTATGTCTCGCTTGGTTCTGACCTTTCATCCCCTGTTCGTTTTCTTCACTTTTTTTCTATATTTCTACTTCTTTCTCTCCTCTTTCTCCTTCTCCTTTGGCCTCCACCTGCGCTCTTCTTCTCTTGACATGCTTTATCAGCACGACATCGCCAATTGCCGTTACCCAGCGGTATGGGATAATTACGCCCTCATTCTTGCTTACCTCGAAAGCATTTGGATTTACATTCCTCACTGCCAGTCCCGATATCCTCTTCTCTTTTATATCTACAGTCACATCTTCTATCTTACCGACGTAAACCCCTCTATCCGTGTACAAATCCTGCCCATATAAAGAAGACAACTCTAGTTCCATAATCACTATTTATGATTAAATACCATATATACTTAATGGGTTAACTTAACGAAGAAACAATGCGGGCATCTATACAAGTTGGTAAAATCATCGGCATACCAATACGATTGCATATATCATTTTTATTTATCTTACCGGTAATCGTAGTGATGTTTGCAGAAGTTCCAGAGCCTGTCGGATTAGGCGATATAGAAAATTTATCGCAACACTATCGCTATATCTTTTCTGCACTGGCCACAATCCTCTTTTTCTTCTCCGTTTTACTCCACGAGATGTCCCATTCATACGTTGCAATGGGATATGGTGCAAAAATACACTCCATTACTCTTTTCATCTTCGGTGGCTTAGCGATGATGGATGATATACCAAAGGAGCCGGGGAAGGAATGGCGGATAGCAATTGCTGGACCTGCGATGAGCTTTGCCCTAGGAGGAGCTTTTATTATCAGTTATTTTGGCCTAAAATCCGTGAATTTACCTATTTATTATCCGGCTCAGGTGCTTTTATTTGGCCTCGGGTATCTTAATGCGGTATTAGCTACTTTTAACTTGTTACCAGCATTTCCCATGGATGGTGGTCGCGTTCTAAGAGCATTACTAGCTAAAAGAATGTCATTTCTACAAGCGACGAAGAAAGCAGTGTTCGTGGGTAAAATATTTGCTATTATAATGGGTATAGTGGGACTTATGCCAGACCCTTTTTGGCTTTATTCAACAGGAGAACTAAGAGCACCTTTTAATCTTTTTCTGATCTTTATTGCAATTTTCCTGTATACCGCCGCGACAGAAGAAGAACGTGCTACCACCACTTTTGCCCTGTTAGAGGGAATAAAGGTAAAAAACGTGATGAGAACCGAACACACATGCGTGCTGGACGATATACCACTCATGGAGCTGTCGGATAAGATGCTTGCGGAGAAAACATACGAATATGCGGTGGTGGGGGCAAGCGGCGAACCAAAAGGATTTGTGACATTTGGCGCAATAAAGGCGTTGTCTAATGAGCAGCGTTACATTTTCAACGTTTCTGATGTTATTGGTTCATTTGATAGCGTTAGTGATGTTATATCAGAAGAGGAAGAGGCTGTGGAAGCACTAAAGAGGATGCTAAAAGCGAAAAAGAACGTTTTGGCTGTGGTGGAAGCGGCAAGTGGGAATTTCATAAGTGTGATAACGAGAACGGATTTAGCAACTTATATAGAGATGTTGAAGGGACGCATTTGAAATGCAATGGGGGAGAAACCACAAGATTTTCACAGTGATTTCCTATCGCAATAGGCGAGTTGCCCCTTTTATCGTGCCCGAGATGCCAATTACTCTTATACTTAGCCTTGCTTCATTTGCCGAATGAATACAAGCTAATGCAGCCCTTACTTCCTCTACTTTATCATGAGCACACCTCAGGATGCCCATGCCTCCGTCTGTATCTTCCGCGTTAGCGTATTCTATCAGTCTTATATTGCTTTCACTTGCACCCACATCGCCATATAATGAAAAAATAGAGTCCCGTATCTCGCTTAGCAATGTCCATTTATCTATCCCCCGCTCACTTATCCACTCAAACACGAGATACCGTCTCCTATCACGAAGAGACGGAGGAATCAGCAGTGCGAAATAGAAAATAGAAAATGCAAATCGATTTTGAATTTTGCACATTGTTCTTGTATATACAGGCTGTCCCCCAAATAATTTATAGAATTTTATTATACATAAAGACAATGACAGTAAATCAACATAAATCGAAAGTTCATGACACTCCGAGAGGAAATACGAATAAAAACCTAAATACTTGATAC
>JAYEJE010000104.1:0-2149 GCA_034660415.1 Methanobacteriota archaeon
CTATATAGTTCAGAATATATGTTATAAAACTTTTGATTGTTGACATAAATATTATTATTTATGTAATATGGTGTTACAAAAAACCGTTCTATCTCTTTATCTTCTCGCTACCGCTTCGGATTAGCGGTTAAACGAAAAACGAGGATATGATGTCCGTTTCAGTAAACACCAGTTATGCCAGCAATTGGCGCAATCGCAGCCGTATAGGGTGCCTTGCATAGATAACAAATAAAATAACGTAACACAATCTCAAAATTGAGGCATCGATAAAAACCGAAAGTAATAAATATACCTAAGATATAGATATTAAGTAGGTGATATAAAAAAATGTGCGCGCCATTAGGGATAGCAGTAGCAGGTGGAGTTGTCGGGATTCAGGCGATATTAGCGACAAAAGTCCTGGGTGTTGTCATTCTCGGCAGTATCTTTGTCTTGAATTACTTCCGCCCGCTAAAAAGGTTAAGCCTAAAAAAAGTGAGTGAATAAGCGGAACAAAATAGACTTCCGCATTCTCACTTTTTATTTTTTTTCATACAATAACAAGGAAATAGACTATAGACACGGATTAACGCAGATTGACACAGATGAAAAGATCAACAATGTTACACATAAATAAATCAGTGTAAATCAGTGTAAATCCGCGTCCTAAATTAAATAGGAGGTAGTTATACTTTATATACGATAAAAAAGATGACCGACCGGAACTCATATTTTGATGCGTATGACCTCACCATGATGGTCCTGTTTGCCTTTGCCAGTGCTCTGCTAAATACATATCTACCAATAAAATTTGTTACCGAATATTTTGGCATACCGGGACCTGCGGCTGGCATGGCGTTACTGGGCGGTTTCATATTTGTTTTTTGGGCGGCTTTGGCACGGGCGATAATAAAGAAGAAGTATGTGGCAATTGTTACATCGCTTTTAATAGCTTCTTTTTGCATGCTTATAGCGCCGTGGTACGGAATTGTGTCACCCATTTGGTTCGGTGTTTACGGTATTATCGCTCTGCTTTTAATGGGCTTCTTTGTAGATCTAACCTGGTCAGACTCTAAATTTAGGGTAGGACTTGGTGGTGGTCTGGGGAATTTAGCGTGTTTGGGGATTACCTGGATTGCTATTGGTGTTCATATCGGAGTGTGGCCCTCGCCCGAATTCGCACCGATTCTTGGCCTTGCCGCTTTCATCTCCGGCTTTATCGGCGTGGTGATTGCATTTTGGGCTTCAAAGGCATTTTTGTGAGTGAGTTAGTGAGTGAGTGATAAAGAAAAGAGCAAAATAGAAAAATGAATATGGTTGAATCGATAGAAGAACTTGACTGGAACGGAATGTGGAAGAAAGCAATGCAGAACTCATCATTTAGAAAACGGCGCCAGCGAGATACGACTGAATTTTGGGATAAAAGGGCAAAAGGGTTCAATGAATCAATAAAACGCAATGATCGTGCAGAACGGATAATAGCAAAGCTCGACATAGAGCCCGATGATACCGTGCTGGACATCGGTGCAGGACCCGGAACGCTTGCAATACCACTTGCAAAAATGGTTAAGCACGTTACTGCAATAGACCCTTCTAAAGGGATGCTTGCATATCTAAAGGAAAATGCAGTAACTGAAGGATTGAAAAATATAACTTGTATAAACAAGAAATGGGAGGATGTAGCGATAGGGCGCGATGTGGGCGAACACGACCTCGTAATCGCATCGCACTCGCTCGCGATTCTTGATATAAATGATGCGGTCTCGAAGATGAATACTCTTGCGACACGATATGTTTACATTTTCACCTTCGCCGGGTGGCGATTCTGGGATTATGACGAACTCTGGCTCCGATTATTCGGTGAAGTATTCCAACCCGGACCCGATTACATCTATCTCTACAATGTTCTGTACGAAATGGGCATACACGCAAATGTTGAGATTATTAAATCTGAACATAACCAGCAGTTCTCGAATTTGGGCGAAGCAGTAGAGCGATGGATGGATGATCTCGAGGTATCATCGCCAGAAGCAGAAGAAGTGATCAGATCATTTTTAGCAGAAAAACTGGTTGTGGAAGCCGGGGGACTCTGGTCAAAGCATGAACTGAACAGCGCTATGATATGGTGGGGAAAAAATCAGAAGTCTTAACTTAATATCAAATGAACAAG
>JAYEJE010000105.1:0-11269 GCA_034660415.1 Methanobacteriota archaeon
ATACACTCCGACACTAAAAGAACAACTCTTCTGAAAGAATTCATAAACTTGCTTGAAGATGGATACTCAGTTGAAAGCTGGCTTACAAAACTCAACTTTTCCAACCCCATAATGACGCCATAGTTTTGTTTTGTCATTTAGACCCTTTACCTTTATCTTTCACGGATGGTGCAGATGCGATGACTCTATTTTCTAGCTTATTATCGGGTTCTATCTTAACGGTTTTTTTCTTTTTTTCTTTTTTTTCTTTTTCTTCGTTTGCCATTTTCTTACCCCACGATTATACTTGAGATTAAAACGATCAACCCTACAAATAATAATATAAGGGAATAGTTAATATATTTAACTTTCTCCTCTATTTTGTTTTTGTTATCCTCAAAGGACGCAATAAAGTTATCAATGAGTTGTTTCTTAACCGTTTTGTCATCTTCCATCAAATATTCTACCGTGAGGGCTCTCGGCGCTGGGTCTTTTCTATATCTTTTGCCTTTGTAAGCGGAGAACGAGAAGAAGATGGATATCAAAAACAAAGTCATACATGAGCCAAATAGATATGAATTGCTTTGTGAATATAACTGTAACGATATTCCGATTATCACGCCAACAAATCCGATTATGATACTTGCTTTTGTATTGAGTCCTTCCATCGACTGAAACTGCGTATTTAATGCGTCTTTCACTTCGTTATAGATTAACTCCAACGTTTCAGGAGGATATGTATCTTCGTTCATTTGATAGTCCCCTCCACAATCCAAATCTCCTCCTCAGTCAGTCCATACAAATCATAAACCACCTGGTCAATCTGCGCATCCACAATTCTTATCTGCCGTTCATAAAGCTCTTTATCGCGGTCCATTCTCGCTTCGTGATGTTTCTTCTGCAGTTCGAGCATGTTATCCACCAACGCTACAAGTTTATCGTGCTGCGCTTCTTCTGTTGGGTCGGAGAAATTAATAGAAGGAATAGGGAGTCGTGCCAACTGGTTAGTCCTTACTTTTGTAAAAGCACCCTTCGTAAGATTAAAGGCAATTAGTTTTACGAAATACGTTGCGAGTCTAGAATTCAGCATTCCCAAAAGGTACAATAAACTAAGCTTGTTTTCATTGGATTTGGGATATATTGCATAGAGAGAGCTTAGAAAATATCTGTTCTCGAAATCGGTATTTGCAATAATCCTGTTTCCGGCCTCGCGAATAGCTATTTTTGGGGTTTCATAAAATGTTTTATTTTTCCAATTTCTCGCTAGCCACGGACCGTATTTCACATACAGATTCTTTTCATTCGTTGAATATCGACTGATTGATTTACCTCGTAATGTCGGCTTCCAAGGTTCAGGTAAATTTTCGTCAGAGGAGCAAACATAGAGTTTATTATTCCCGGTTTTGATACATTGTCTAACAAAACATAGTTCTCCGAGTTTCACACCCTTTGAAGAAAGCTTATCAACAAGCTGACTAGAAAAAGGATCAACAAAGATGTCAAAAGTCACGTTTTTATTAAGTCCTAGTGTCTGCTGAGATATTTCAAAATCATAATCATGTTTTAACTCCGTAACACTTCTTACTTGTTTGCGAATTTTAACCTTATTCGAGTTGTATTTTTCTGTCTTGGACAAAACAATAATGCAAGTATGAATCGTTGGATTAGGAAAAACATCCATACCAAAATTGGTAATTTCATTAATTGCCATCCTTTCTAAGAGGAATTTACGCAGTCTTTGAGCATACAGATTGCTTAACAAAGGACTTGGTATAATATAAGACAAGAAACCATTTTTTACACATAGCTTAAATCCGCGTTCTAGAAACAACTCGTATTTGTCATAGCGACCTTCAAGGGTTTCATACCACTTTTCAAAATAAACCTTTTCGCCCCTTTCTGAAACCATCCCATACGGCGGATTCCCCACAACACAATCAAACCCACCACGTTTCATAATCTCCCCAAACCCTTTTAGATCGTCATCCCAATCAAACACATTAACCCGCCTCATCTCCTCCTCGTTGAAAAGCGTCCCCTGCTGCCCCAACTCGTAATATTCCGGTCCAATCAACGAATTCCCGCACTTGATATTATCACCAAGATTAGGAAGCACACCCTCCAGCCCCAGCTTCATTTGTTGATCTATGCTTTCGAGACTCTCGTGCTCCAACACCTTCAACAGCAGACTCAACTTCGTAACCTCCACTGCCTGCGGGTCTATATCAACACCAAAGATATTATTCAAAAGAATCCGCTTCTTCTCTGCCGTCGCCAAATACCACTCATTCTCCTTAGCCTGAAACATTTTTCCCTTATGTTTCTTCGGCTTGTTACTCACGTACCAATCCAGATGATACCGCAACAGGTAGGTATAGGCACCAATAAGAAAACTGCCGGAACCACACGCCGGATCCAGAACTTTAATCTCTGCAATCTCTTCCGGCGTCTTACCCGCAATCAACTTACCAACCGTATTCTCCACAATATATTCAACGATATACTGAGGCGTATAATACACACCACCCGCCTTTTTAACCTCCGGCTTCGTTTCTACCTTTGCCTGATGCCCTGCCGTCAGCCGAATGACCTTACCCAGAAACTGCTCGTACACATTGCCCAGGATCTCAACCCCGAGCACCGAGAACTCATACGGCGACTTCGGATAATAGAGAGCCTGTATGATCGTCTTCAAGACACGGTCGTCTATCGTCAATGCAGGCGTTATCCCGTCGCTATCGAAATCGAATATCCCGCTATCGTATTTCGATTCCGCCAACCTAAAATGGTTCAGCAAATGCATGTACACGTCACCTGCTTCTGCCTTTGTCTGCAACTGCCCATAATGCTCGATGCCGCGATCTTCGCAAATCCGCAAGAAGATTAGCCGGTCTATTATCTTTTGCACTGCATAGTTCAACTCGTATATAGAGACATCGGGATTCCGTAGCGCGATATTCCTGGCCAGTATCTCACGCCAGCTCTCTATCTCCTTTAGAAACTCGCTATCTACTTCCTGGGTTCCTCGTTTCTTTTCGCTCGTCTCTGCAAATCTATCAAAATAGCCCTGGACGACCGCATCATAAGAAAACCTACTCGCTATCTCATCCCATTGGTCAATATAATCCTTATAGGTCAGATACATGACCCTACCGGTGCCTGCTTTGTCCTCTTTTTGGGGTCGTGTTCGTGTTTCATAGACTGCAAATTCTTCAAAATCCGTCAATAATGATAACGGTAGTTTTGCACTCCACGCGTATCTCCTCAATTGAAATGCTGGATGAATGTCCTTTTTAATGTCAACAGCAGGTTTTTTCGCCTCAACAAAGAACATACGCTTTCCCGCAAGTGTAAAACAATAATCGGGTGCCTTTGTTCCACCACCGATTTTTATCGAATCTTCAAATAACACATCTCTATGTTGTGGAGCAGCGTTCTTTTCATTATAGACATCCCAACCAAGAGCCTTAAAGAATTTATTCAAGAATTCGTGCTTTAATTGTTCCTCTTTATACGTGGGACTTTTGTATGCCCTTAGATTCGTTTCAAATTGTTCCACCAATTCCCTAATTATCTCTGGTGCATTTGTCAACGTTTATTCCCTCCAACTCATTTGAACTCCACAAACTATTTTTATTGTATATAAAGTATAACCACCTTCTATTTAAGACACGGATTTACACAAACCTTTCTTTAAAAAAGAAAGCTTTACCAAAGAAATTGGCTTTTGATAAAACTTTTTTCTAAAAAGTTTTAGTGTTAATCTGTGTCAATAATTAATGTTAGTTGGATATTATGCTTTCCTGTCTATGAAGCGGACTGATTTCGACTTGCGTAGGAGTGAGAAACAAAATCGCCAAAACCACAAGTGCAATACAAACTGCGGAAATAATCAAGCCCGCCTTACCAAAGACATTATGACGAGCTATAATCCCAAGTATCAATGCGATAACTTCGGATACACCAATTAGGAGCAGAGCCAAAACAACCACGTTTTTTCCGAGGAACACACCAATAATGGCGATCAGAAGGGGAACAATAATGCCTCCAATAGCCAATCCAAGGGCTAATTTCCCTAATCCAATTCTTTCTTCCTCTTTATTCATTTCTCTTTCTCCACCTCCAACTTCTTTCCCCTCTCTTTTCTGACCTCTCTATCCGCCCTTTTGTATTCTTCTAATGATATTTCTCCTGCCATGTTCTTTACTTCTTCTGTTCCCATTTTTTTCTTATCACCTCCTAATTTTTTTTATATACACCGGTTTACACGGATTTTTTCTTTTGTTGGGCGGGCTATTTTTAACGACATTAATCTTTTCATCTGTGTTAATCTGCGTTAATCTGTGTCAATACTTTATTTTTTCACGTGAACAGACCCCATCTCCTCCAGCAGATAGGTTTGCTCTATCAGGAACTTGAAATCGGCCGTTTCAACAAGCTCAGCCACCTCCTTCAGAACGAGCATCAGATTAATATATAAATGTTCCTCCTTCGTGAACACCCAGAGTGCATCGAAATGCGCGTTTGGTACGAGGTAAATCGTATCTTTCTCTTCCAAAAAACTTTCTTTTGCCATATTCCTCACTCCGGTCTTTGTTAGTTTACTTTACACCTTCAAAAACTTCCTGCTCCTCGCCTTCTCGCCCAATTGCTCCTCTATCCTCAACAATTGATTGTATTTGCACGTCCTCTCGCCTCTTGCAGGAGCGCCAGTCTTTATTATCTCTGCGTTTACCGCCACAGAGAAATCAGCGATAAACGTATCCTCGGTTTCGCCAGATCTGTGACTGACTACTTTCTTATATCCATTTTCAGAAGCTAATCTAAAGGTATCCAGAGTTTCCGAAACAGAGCCTATTTGATTTACTTTCAGCAGAATGGCATTTGCCGCTTTTTTGTTTATGCCCTCCCGCAGTCGCTTGACATTAGTCACGAAAATGTCATCACCAATGATTATTTTCCCCGGCATTTTAGCCGTGAGTTCCGCGAATAACTCGAATGATTCCTCGTCAAAAGGGTCTTCTATTGATTCTACCGGGTATTTATCCACCAGGGCTTGATAGAAGTCAATCAGTTCAGAACCTTCTTTCTCCATACCATCAATCACGTACTTTTGTGTTTTCACGTTGAAGAAAGTGGAAGCAGCGGCATCCAGACCCAGGCGTATTTCACTCTCGGAATAACCCGCTTCTGTTATCGCTTCGGTCATCGCCTCGAGTGCCTCCTCAGTCCTGCTCATTGGCGGTGCATAGCCACCTTCGTCACCAACGTTCGTAGCTATCTTCCCGTACTTTTTCGCTAATACTTCTTTAAGTGCGTGATAAGTCTCCGCACCTGCCCTCAAACTATCACTGAACCTGTCAAAACCAAAAGGTAGGATAAGAAACTCCTGTACGCTCAGCTCGTTACCCGCATGCTCCCCGCCGTTTAGTACGTTCATTATCGGTACCGGCAGCTCATGTTGTAGCTTCATTCCAGCGACATCTTCGCAGATGTAAGCAAAGAGAGGTTTTTTCAACGATTCCGCAGCCGCTTTGCAAACAGCCATCGAAGTTCCGAGGATAGAATTTGCACCTAAATTCGATTTGTTTTCCGTTCCATCCAATTCTATCAGCCGCTCATCTATTTCTCTCTGTGCGAGAGCGTCCATTCCTACCAGCTCTTTTTTTATTGCTGTATTAACGATTTCAACAGCTTCACGTACCCCTTTACCGTCATACCTGCCTTTATCACCGTCTCTTTTCTCCCATGCCTCGTTACTTCCGGTAGATGCCCCGGAAGGCACGTCCGCTCTGCCAAATCCACCCTCGGTAAGCACTTCTACTTCTACCGTGGGGTTTCCACGCGAGTCTAAAATCTCTCTACCTTTTATTTCTTTTATTTTAGATGTCATTTTTCTTTTTATTTTCTCCTTCTCAACACTAAATATGCTACTGCGAGCAGCCCTGCGATAGCGAGTCCCGCTTCGAATCCTGGTGGTGTCGGCGTTGGTGCAGGAGTCAACGTTGCGTGAACCTCTGATGTTTCGTTAGCTTTTACTTCTACCGTTTGTGACCAATCCTGATAACCCTCAAGGGAGAGTCTAAGTGTATAGGAGCCGGATGGTAGATCAGAAGGAGTTTTGCAGGGTGTAGAGCCAACCCAGTTAAGTCTGTCTATTGTTGCACGTGCACCAGATGGTGAAGAAGAGACTGAGATAGACCCTGTTGCTGGTATGGGCGTGGGTGTTGGTTTGGGTATTGGTGTTGGTTCCGAGAATTTAACCAGGAAGGCATCGCTCTCATTAGCGAAGATGGGGGCGACATTTTCGTTGGTTTTGCTGCCTGCTAAGTACACCACCCCGTCTCCTGATGTTGCAATTGCACGTCCAGTAACCCAAACTGTTTTACCCCATGTTATGTTCCAGATAAGACTTCCATCGGTACCGTTGTATTTGTTGAGAAAGGCAGTGCAAAAATCAAAATCGCGGGATACGTTTTGGCCCGCTAAGTACACACTGTCTCCTGATGTTGCTGTTGCCAATCCCGATGTGCCTATTCCTCCCCATGTTATGTTCCAGATAAGACTTCCATCGGTACTGTCGTATTTGTTGAGGAATGCACCGGGAACGGTATAGCCTTTGCCTGCCCGGTACACCGCGTTGTCTCCTGTTGCAATTGTTGCAATTCCTATATGCAAAATACCTCCCTCAGTTATGTTCCAGAGAAGGTTTCCGTCGGTGCTATTGTATCTGTTGAGGAAAGTTTTGCCACCTATACTGAAGTTGCCACCTGGGGCACGACCTGCTACATACACGCCGTCGCCTGATGTTGCTGCTCCATCTGCCGAATAAGTACCCGCCGGTCCGCCCCACGTGATGTTCCAGAGAAGATTTCCATCTTTGTCGTATTTGTTGAGGAAGGCATCGAAATCAGTAACGTTTGAAGGTGCCGTCTCGCCTGCTACGTACACGCAGTCTTCTGTTGCTGCCGTTGCAGATGCTAAAGCACCACCCATACCGCCCCAAGTTATATTCCAGAGAAGGTTTCCATCTTTGTCGTATTTGTTGAGGAAGGCATCAAAATCAGTAACGTTTGAGAATGCACAGCCGCCTGCCAGATACGCACTGTCACCTGCTGCCGCAGTTGCTACAACATTACTGCCCCCTACCTCTGGGGCAAACATCTCCCATGTGATGTTCCAGAGAAGGTTTCCATCTTTGTCGTATTCGTTAAGGAAGGCGTCGGTGAGATTAGTATTGACACCCGCCAGGTACACACTGTCTTCAGTTGTTGCGACCGCAGTTCCAAAACCCGGCCATGTTACGTTCCAGACCTCTACCGGCTGAGCGCTTACTGGAGTAGGGATTACCGAAAAAGCGGCAATCGCTAAAATCGCTGCCAGAACTACCAGACCTATTTTTTTGCTTTTCATTTTTTTATTCCTATCCTATTAAGATACAGGTAATATTTAAAATTTTTGGTGGTGCGGTGCATACCTCACATCCCATCCGTGACCAGCATCACCACGACGTCATTCACGTTTGTCCCCGTTCTGCCTGTAATAAGGGCGTCATTGAGCTTCACGAAAAATGTATTCGAATCATTATTACGTAGATATGTATCCGGGTTCAGCTCCGCTTTCGATGCACGTTTTAGCGTGAAAGCATCCGCGATTGCTCCCGCAGCATCACTCATACCGTCTATCCCGTCCGTGCCCATAGAAGCTATTACCGCTCTGTCATCGTTTGCCGGCATGGTCATAGCAGCACTGAGTGCGAACTCCTGGTTTCTTCCTCCATGTCCATTCCCTGTGACTGTGACGGTAGTCTCGCCACCAGCTATCACCGCGGCGGGAGGGCTTAGCGGCGTGTCATGCGACCGTATATCCTTCATGAGTGCAGTGAATAGCTTTGCTACTTCTTTGCTCTCTCCTTCCAGATGCGTTGTGAGCAGAAGCGAGTTATAGCCAAGAGTTTCTGCTTTTTCCATCGCTGCCTGTGCAGCAATGTAATTGCTGCCGATAATGAAATTGTGCGTCACAACAGACGGTTTTTTTGCCACCCTCTCTTTCTCTATCCCATGTTCGATAACACCTCTCATGTTTTTGGGTATTCTCGTCCATAACACATATTTTTCGAGCACCTCCTGCGCCTGTTTAAATGTAGTTGTATCCAGTGCAGTGGGTCCCGATGCAATGAAGTCAACGGGGTCTCCAAGCACATCAGACAGGATTAACCCGATTGTGGTCGCGGGACTCGCAGCTTCCGCAAGTTTTCCGCCCTTTATTGCTGATATATGCTTGCGAACTGTGTTCATCTCGTTTATGGTGCATCCGGATTTGAGTAACTGGTTTGTGACCTCAATTTTCTCTTCCAGCGTGATTCCATCAACCGGTTTTGCGAGTAGAGATGAGCCACCACCGGAGATAAGAGCGAAAAGTAAATCATTCCCCGTGCTCTTTTCTGCCATTTTAAGTACCCGATTCGCTGCTGTCAAAGAACCCTGTGCGGGAACAGGATGCTCTGCTTCAATTATATCTATGCCCGGAGGTCGCTCTCCTCCTTGTCCATGCGGTATTACTACGATTCCTTCATCTATATCCACGATTGTTGCGAATGCACTTGCCATTGCTAAACTTGCCTTGCCGAAAGCGACAATCCTCTTTTTTCCTATTTTATCAAGCTTTATCTCTATCCCCTCCTTCTTTTTTGTGCCGGAAATTTTCAATATCTCGTCTTCTAGCTTGACATTTGCCGTTAGTAGTTTGTACGGGTCAACGGATTTAACCGCGTGTTCGAGTATTGACAGAGTATCGCGCCGCAATCGCCCTATTTTCTCGCCATGCGTGGTGTTCGATACTATCTTATCATAGTTGATGAAAAAGCCCTCTTCTTCTTCCAAGCCTTTCATTTTCACCTCACACTTCTTTCTAAGAATTTAATTAAGTATTTTGCGCATAAATGTTTTTCTCTAAAGATATTCGATTTTTAATTCAAAACATAATAATTGCACATATAAGGTAAAACTTATAGTTATACTAAATGGATACTAATCAACATTAATAGATATTGGAGCTGAGAAGAATGTATCTACGGAAAGATAGATGCTTGTTAAAAACAAAAATAGTCGCAACGGTTGAGATACCACGAGGCGGGATTTTTGATATTAACGGCAATTTCAAAGAAGAAGATGAAGTGGTTGAAAATTGGTGCTTAGTTCTGGTGTATATCCTTTAAACATTGGTAAGGAGAAGAATGGTGAGAAATATAGTAACATGGATGAGTTGTTTGAGGAGACGGTAAAAATAGCAACAGAAGAAGAGCGAATACAGCGAGACGATAAGGTGGTTTTTATTGGTGGTACGCCTTTATGGACTCTTGAGGAGGCGAATTTTATTCAAATTAAAGAAGCGTGGGAAGCAGAATCAAATCCGATAAGTCGCTATAAGGGGTAAATCATTTAAAGAATAAAAAATAGGAGCAGAGCTTCTTAATTCGGAGACTCTACCCCCCCCCCCATCATTTCTATTGTTTTCTTATTTCTTTTGTGTTTCGAGCACTTAGTGCCACTCTATAGCGCAACACTCTTTGTTTACTCCAACATGCTCGGTATGCGGTGCGAAAGTAATAGTAGGCGAAAGTCTCTTTAGCTCTATGACTAACTCCCCTGACGCTGGGATATTATTGACCGGGATCTTCACAGATCCGGATGCGTGATATCCCCATCCTTCAGTGTTCTCGGGTTCCTGGAATTCCGGATGTAAATTGTAGAGATGTACTACTGCGCGCTGCCCGTTTTGGTTGTAAAGAATTACATTAGTACTGTACCCACTTCCACCGTTGGCTTTGTTAGTCACTAGTGGGTTAAAACGGAGATATACAAATCCGTCAGAAGTGTCCGTTGGAACACCAGAAAAAGTCCATTTTGCGGAATGTCTGTAATTAGGATCTCGAAGCCAGTACCATCCCGATACCGGACCGGCTCCGTTGGTTTTGAAATCGTCTGCGGACAGTACACTTACCGATCCAAAGGTAGCAACCTCTTCGTGGTCAGTTGCTACAACCACAGTGGCAATAGCAATCGCGATACCGAGCACGGCAACTATCGAAATAGCCTTCTTTGCAATCACTTTTTTCCTTCTCACCTCCTAACTTTTTTAAATTTAAATCCCATACCCTGTACTTAAGAGGCTGTCCCATAATTCCATAATCAAACAGTTTTTCGATACTTTTATATGCTTTCAACTACATATAAACATTATGGCATTCATAAAAAGACTCCGCAACCAAAGTTGGCTATTTCCCCCGACTATAGCGGACTTAATCGAAGAAGACCACATTTGTAGACTTGTAGATGATGTAGTAGAAAGTATAGACTTTAAAAGTATCGAATGGCGATATGATGGCCCCGGCAGTCCTGCATATCATCCAAAGGTCATGATGAAACTCCTTATTCAGGGCACCATCGATGGTATCCGCTCTTCCCGAAAGATTTCTAAGGCGACAAAGGAAAATGTTGTGTATATGTACCTTTCAGACCACTTGAACCCGGATTTCCGTACGATCTGCAGGTTCAGGAAGGATAATTTAGAAACTATCAAACTTGTTATTGCCGAGATTGCAAAATTAGCTCGGGAGATGGGCATGGTAAAACTAGGGCATTTAAGTATCGATGGTACAAAAATTAAAGCGTCAGCCTCAAATTTCAGCGTAGTCTCTAAAGAAGAGCTTGACGAGATAAAAGAGGCTATTGACATGGAACTTCAAAAAGGCATCGAAATTGATGAGATGGAGGAACAGATTTATGGCGATACCGATCCAAACAAGCTTCCAAAGTCTTTCAAAGACATCAAAGAAAAGATAAGAAAAGATAAAGCAGCAAAGATCATCGACCAGTATAAAAACGGCGACCAGAACGAGAAGAAGCGAATCGAAAAACAACTTGGCAAGGCTCAAAATGAACTTGAAGCATCCGGGAAAGATTTTGTGAGTTTTACCGATCCGGAAAGCAGGTTCATGAAAAACAAAAAGCATTTCTCTGAATTCTCATATAACCCCCAGGTAACGGTAGATGCGGAACATGGAATTGTCGTTGCAGAGGATGTAGTCCAAAATGTCAGGGATGTAGAGCAATTGAAGCCACAAATCGAACAGATCGAGGAAGTTTTTGGTAAATTGCCAAAAAATACAATTATATCCGCCGATAATGACTATCACTCTGCAGGAAACATTGATTTTTTGAAAGAACACGAATTGGACGGATATATTCCCCATGAGAAGCTTGCCTCCAAGATGCAAGGCAAAACTAAA